>NZ_JAUBQB010000151.1:0-4835 GCF_036701035.1 Microcoleus sp. Pol7_B2
AGTTAAATCCCGAGGGCGCGCATCAGCAAATAGCCCAATCCCCTAATTTATTATTCCGACAATAAATCCGCCCTGCTCTAGCCCCCCTCCCGGGGGGGCCTGGAAACAACTCAAAGTCCCCCTTCTTAAGGGAGATTTAGGGGGATCGAGACTCAAGTAAAAGCGAGATCGATCGAGAACTTCTATCTTAAATTGACACCAATGAGTGAAATTGACAACTACCAGATTCTCTCCCAAATTTACGAAAGCGCTAATTCATTAGTGTATCGGGCTGTCCATAAATCTCGCCATCATCCCGTTATCTTCAAAATGCTCAAAGAATTCTATCCTTCACCTGAAAAAATTGCCTGGTTTAAGCGAGAGTATGAAATAACCCAAAACATTAACTTACCAGGCGTAATAGATGTTTACAGCTTCCAAAACCTAGAAAATCAGTGGGTAATTGCGTTAGAAGATTTTGGTGGCGAATCCCTCAATTATATAATCGCTAAGAAACAATTTACAATTGCTGAATTTCTCCATCTGGCTATTGAAATTGTTGACATTCTCGGTCAGGTTCACCAGCAGCACATCATTCATAAAGATATTAACCCATCAAATATTGTTTTAAATCAGCAGACAGGTAAGCTGAAACTAATTGATTTTGGAATTTCCACAACACTGTCGCGAGAAAACCCAAGTTTTCTTAACCCGAACGTATTAGAAGGAACGCTAGCTTATATCTCGCCAGAACAAACAGGTCGCATGAATCGAACAATCGATTACCGCACAGATTTTTACTCGCTGGGGATAACTTTTTATGAATTACTAACGGGACAGTTACCCTTCCCCACGAATGATGTTTTGGAATTGGTGCATTGTCATATTGCTAAACAACCTACCCCACCCCACGAAATTTCACCAGAAGTTCCACCTATTATTTCAGCGATCGTATTGAAATTAATGGCCAAAAATGCTGAGGAACGCTACTTATCAGCATATCAGCTAAAGGCAGATTTACAAGAATGTCTCAGACAGTGGCAGAGCAAAGAGCAAATAGACCCTTTCCCAATCGATCGGCACGAGATTTCCGATCGATTTCAAATTCCCCAAAAACTGTACGGGCGAGAGCGGGAAATTTCTGCCCTATTAGCTGCTTTCGAGCGAGTCAGCCAAGGAACCAGTGAAATGATGCTGGTTTCAGGATATTCTGGGATTGGAAAAACTGTATTAATACAAGAAATATATAAGCCGCTGACTCGTCAACGCGGTTATTTTATTTCTGGTAAGTTTGACCAATTTCAACGAGATACTCCCTACGCATCCTTAATTCAGGCATTTCGTTCGTTAGTGCGGCAGTTACTAACAGAAAGCGATGCAGAAATTAGCAAGTGGCGAGAGAAACTCCAAGCAGAATTAGGGGAAGCTGGAGGGGTAATCGTTGAAGTTATTCCTGAAGTAGAACTAATTATTGGTTCCCAACCACCCCTACCAGAGCTCCCGCCAGCAGAACAGAGAAATCGCTTTAATCGGATTTTGCAAAAATTTATTAATATATTCACACAACTCGAACATCCCTTAGTAATTTTCTTAGACGACTTACAGTGGGCAGATAGAGCCTCGCTAGAATTAATTCAACTGTTGATGACAGTAGCCGATAATAAATATCTATTTCTAATTGGTGCATATCGGGATAATGAAGTAAGCGAAGCACATCCGCTAACTCAAATTTTGGAGAATATTGCCAAAGCAAAAGTAACAACCATTAATAAAATATTTTTGACACCTTTAGCCTTAACCGATATTACGCAACTTTTAGTTGATACGCTTTTTGCGGAATCAAAAAATGCTAAGCCACTTACCAAATTGCTCCAGCAAAAAACTGGTGGTAATCCGTTTTTTATCAATGAATTCTTAAAATCCCTGCATTCTGAAGCATGGTTATATTTTAACTACGAATCTCAGAAATGGCAGTGGGACTTAGAACAAATAAAAGCGCAACCAATTACAGATAACGTTTTAGCTCTGACGAGCAAAAATGTAAAAAAACTCCCGACAGCAACTCAGGCAGTATTAAAATTAGCAGCTTGCGTGGGGAATCAGTTTGACTTGAGAACGCTGGCGATTATCTATGAAAAATCCCTCCAAGAAACAGCAACAGATTTACGGTCAGCACTTCAATCCGGTCTAATTATACCCCTCAGCCATGCCTATCAGTTGGCGGAACTTGATGTAGCAGGTTTGTCCGATCGGTTGGTTGCAGAATACAAATTTGCCCACGATCGCATTCAACAAGCAGTTTACTCTCTCATCTCCGAAGCAGATAGACAGTCAGTACATCTGCGCGTGGGAAGGTTGTTACTTCAAAATACACCATCTGAAGAATGGTCACAGAAGCTGTTTGATATTGTCAATCAGTTAAACAAAGGTCGTGCGCTGATCGAGCGACAAATAGAGCGATACGAGTTAGCTCGATTAAACTTACAGGCAGGTAAAAAAGCCAAATCTTCAGCGGCTAGCCAACCAGCTTTTAATTACCTTCAAATCGGCTTAAGTTTGTTAAATAACAAGAGTTGGTCGCAGCAGTACAACCTTACCTTAGATTTGTATTTAGAAGCAGCAGAAACAGCTTATACAATTGCTAACTACGATGAAATGGAGCGCTTAGCTGGGGTAGTTTTGCAAAAAGCCCAAACGCTGTTAGAAAAAGTAAAACTCTATGAAATTAAAATGCAAGCTTATTGCGCCCAAATGAAATTCCTAGAGGCGATCGACATTGGGCTAGAAGTTCTGAAATTACTTGGGGTACAATTACCGCAACAACCGAACCAATCCGATCTGACGCGAGAGATGGAGCAGATAAAATCTGCTTTAGCGGGCAGGCAAATCCAGGAGTTAATCGACTTACCGCAGATGACCGATCCGTATAAACTAGCAGCTATGCGGGTGATGAACTACTTGTTGGGTCCTGCGTTCATAGCAATGAATCAACTGAGCTTGTTAATTTGGTGCCGACAGGTGAATTTATCGATTCAGCATGGTAATGCTGCTAGCTCTGCTTTACCGTATACAGGTTACGGAATGATCCTCTGCTCGTCAGGAGAGCTTGACACTGGCTATCAGTTTAGTCAACTTGCTTTGAAGCTACTGGATCGATTCAAAGATAGAACATTTAAAGCAAGAATTTATGCAATATATAAGACATTTATCAAGCATTGGAATGAACCTCTCAGAGACACATCTTCTTTAAGCATGGAAGCTTATCAATGTGCGATAGAAACAGGAGATCTTGAATATGCTGCTAGTGTTAGGCAAGGCTATGCTTACGCTTTGTACCTCAGCGGTGTGGATCTGATCGATGCCAAGAAAGAGATGGCGAAATTCCTTAAAGTTGCCTATCAAACTAAACAGGAAGCATACATTAATTGGGCTAAAATCTATATGCAGGCGATCCTGAACTTGGCGGAACAAGTAGAAAATCAGTGCTGTTTGATTGGTGAAGTATACGACGAACAAAAGATGATACCCGTTCATCTAGAAAGTGGCGATCGAACAGCGCTCATGCACGTTTATTCCCATAAAGTTATCCTCTGTTATCTTTTCGAGGAATTTCAGCAAGTTGTGGAGAATGCAGACCGCTTTGAAGAATACTCAGCTAATGCAGGCTCCTTTTTTATTCTCCCTGTTGTCTATTTGTATGATATGTTAGCCCGACTAGCGCTCTATCCTAATTCCTCAGAAACGCAAAGAGAAGAAATCCTGACAAAGGTGGCTACTAAACAAGAAAAAATGGAAACATGGGCAAAGCAAGCTCCCATGAATTACCTGCACAAATTCTATCTAGTGGAAGCGGAACGCGATCGCGTATTAGGCAACGATAAGGATGCCAGAGAATATTACGATAAGGCCATCATCTTAGCCCGCGAAAACGAATATCTCAACGAAGAAGCCCTCGCCTACGAACTAGCAGGCAGGTTTTATTTAGCCAGGAATCAAAATCATGTTGCCCGTCACTACCTGCAAGATGCCCACTATGCCTATCAGCGTTGGGGGGCTGTAGCTAAAGTCAAAGATTTGGAAGCGCGATACCCGCAATTTTTAGCCATTCAGTCGCTTAGTTCAACCCGAACAGATACTGAAAATAATATCATCAATCCAATCACCACAACTGGTAGCAATTCCGGCGAAGCGCTAGATTTTGCCGCAGTAATGAAAGCATCCCAAGCTATTTCCGGTGAAATCGTTCTCGAACAATTGTTAAACCAGGTGATGAAAACTGTGATCGAAAACGCAGGCGCCCAAAAAGGTTTTCTGATTCTGGATAAAGGCGGCAATTGGGCGATTGAAGCCGAAGCAGCAGTAGAATCCGAGAGCATTACCATTATGCAATCCCTTCCCGTAGATTCTGTAGATCCTGCAACTGGAATTCCCCTGCTATCAACCGCCATAGTTAACTACGTCGCTCGCAGCCACGAAAATGTAGTATTAAATAACGCCACCGATGAAGGACTATTTACTGGGGATTCTTACATTACCGCAACTGGGCCCAAATCGATCCTCTGCACCCCCCTACTCAATCAAGGCAAACTAGGTGGAATTCTCTACTTAGAAAATAATTTGGCGATCGGTGCATTTACCTCGGAAAGAGTCGAAACTTTAAAAATCATTGCCGCTCAAGCTGCGATCTCGATTGAAAATGCAACTCTCTACGAAAAATTAGAAGATTACAACCGAACTTTAGAGCAAAAAGTAGAAGATCGCACCGCACAGTTAGCCCAAGCTATAGTCATTTCAAATAAATGTGAGACAGAGGTAAGATCATGATAAAATCGATAAAAATAGTTAATTAGAAAAAA
>NZ_JAUBQB010000025.1:0-81240 GCF_036701035.1 Microcoleus sp. Pol7_B2
TGCACGCTAACTTACTCTCCATTTTTGGAAACAATACCTAATTTACCAGGGTTTGAGCCTTAACTGAACCGTATTGAATTATAGATACTCGGTTAAAATCCGCTTGATTAGTTTGGAGACTCGATTAGTTTATCTATTGTACAATTCCCTATAGTTATGCAGCAAAACTATTAACAAATCTAACTGTAGGTCTGTCTAACCGAGTTGGCGCTCGAAAAGAACTTTCAGGTAGCGTAGTCTATACTAGAAAATCATCAATATTTTTTGAGTAGGTATTGACAGAAAATAAAATATGCGGTAATTTACGGTAAAATAGGTGTTTGTCACGCAAATGTAAATCAATATGTAGTTAGCTTGCTGATTTGTTAGTGAGGGCCTGGCTGAAAAAAAATTTGCGAGACAGAAGTTCATGGCTGTTGTTTTCCGCTAGAGAATTGCTAAAAGTTATCTATAACAGTATGGTTATGGTGAAGCTCAGTATTTATTGCTATGCGTGTAGTTGCTGAACTGGTAAGCCAGTCCACTCGGTCATACACTACAAAAAGATGGGTGCTAGGTGAAGTCAGAATGAAATTAGGAGACATAACAGAGCCAATGTTAAAGCTTCTTGAAGATGCTGGAGAAGCAGAGGCTTTGCTTAATAAGGAGCCGAATACGCAATTTTTTCGGCGTGCATACATCCGCAGCATTTTTGCTTCTATAGAAGGAATAATTTGGCTGATTAAGCAAACTTGCCTTAAAGCAAAATCACGTAATGGAGTTCTGCAAATGACTATTGCAGAATATGCCATGCTTGCCGATGAAAGTTATGGTCTAAAAGGTAATGGCGAAACATCTATCTATTCAAACAAAATTTCTGAGGCTTTCCGATAATCTTATTTTTACAGTGAAGGTTGTTAACCGTCTGTTGAAAATGCAGCTTGAACTTGGAATTGGAACAACTACATGGAAAAAATTTCAAACAGCTATTGCAATTCGGAACAGAATTACTCATCCTAAGAAGGTATCTGACATTGACATCTCAGATGATGAGATAGAAATTTGTAAGGAGGTTAGTGGTTGGTTCAATAATATTGTGGCTATATTTATTCAAAATTTAGTTAATCTATCAACTTCAGAAACCGGGGAAGTCAGAAACCGGGTTTCTCACCAAAATCTCGGTGAGAATGCTTAAATTATCGCAGAAACCTGGTTTCTTGGATTGGGGGTGATCGCGCCGCAGTCAGAAACCGGGTTTCTTCCTAAATCTTGGTGGGGATTCCAAGATTGTCGCAGAAACCCGGTTTCTTGGACTAGGCGCGGGGGTTCAGAAACCGGGTTTCTTCCTAAATCTCGGTGGTGATGCCAAGATTATCGCAGAAACCCGGTTTCTTAGACTAGCTGCCGCCAATTCGGGCCACATCGCGAGCATTTTCTTCAAACGCAGCCGTCAGCGCATCATCACCGCTTAAACCAGATGCGATCGCCCTTTCAATAGCCTGCAACACCCGCTTGTAATCCCTCGGCATCACCTTCACAAACACCGGCACCATCTCATCCCACGCAGCCAGAACCTTCGATGCTTTCGCACTTCCAGTCAAATCAACGTGAGTCTGAATTAACTGCCGCAAATCGCTAATTTCCTCAGCATCCTCCAATTTTTCCAAGTCCACCATCGACATATTGCAGCGAGTAGCAAAATCGCCCGCTTCATCCAAAATGTAAGCAACACCGCCACTCATACCCGCTGCAAAATTGCGCCCGGTTTCACCCAAAACTACAACTTTGCCGCCAGTCATGTACTCGCAACCGTGATCGCCCACACCTTCAACTACTGCATTCACGCCGGAGTTACGCACCCCAAAACGTTCGCCCGCCATCCCTCGGATGAAAACCTCGCCGGATGTCGCGCCGTAAAGCACTACGTTACCGACAATCACGTTTTCTTCTGCGACAAAGGTGGAAGCTGGCGACGGATACAAGATAATCTTGCCGCCGCTGAGCCCTTTGCCCAAATAGTCGTTAGCTTCGCCTTCGAGCTCCAGGGTGACACCCTTGGGCACAAAAGCCCCAAAGCTTTGCCCAGCGCTGCCTTGGAAGTGCAGGTGCACCGTGTCATCCGGCAAACCTTCCCAGTTGCGTTTGGTGATTTCGTTGCCCAGAATTGTGCCGACAACCCGGTTGATGTTGGTAATTGGCAGTTTGGCGTGTACCTTTTCACCGTTTTCGATCGCACCTTTGCACAAATCCAACAACACAGTCATATCCAGGGACTTTTCTAAACCGTGATCCTGCGCCATCTGACAATAGCGCCCGACATCCGCCCCAACCTCGGGCTGATAAAGGATTTTCGAGAAATCCAAACCCTTAGCCTTCCAGTGTTCCACAGCTTGCTGAGGTTCCAGAACATCTGTGCGGCCAACCATTTCATTCAGCGTGCGGAAGCCCAACTGCGCCATAATTTCCCGGACTTCCTGCGCGATGAAAGTCATAAAGTTTACCGTGTGCTCTGGGTCGCCGGTAAAGTTTTTCCGCAGCAGCGGGTCTTGCGTTGCCACACCCACCGGGCAAGTGTTCAGGTGGCAAACGCGCATCATAATGCAGCCCAATGTCACCAGCGGCGCGGTAGCAAAACCGAATTCCTCAGCGCCAAGCAGTGCAGCAATTACTACATCGCGGCCAGTTTTCATTTGACCGTCAGTTTCCACGACAATCCGGCTGCGGAGATTGTTGAGTACCAAAGTTTGGTGAGTTTCCGCCAGTCCCAATTCCCAAGGTAAACCCGCGTGTTTGATCGAAGTCTGCGGCGACGCGCCCGTACCGCCGTCGTAGCCGGAAATCAACACGACATCGGCGTGGGCCTTAGCAACACCCGCCGCGATCGTCCCGACTCCAACTTCCGACACGAGTTTGACGCTGATCCGCGCTTCCCGGTTGGCATTTTTCAAGTCGTGAATCAATTCGGCCAAATCTTCGATCGAATAAATGTCGTGGTGAGGAGGAGGCGAAATCAAACCCACACCCGGAGTCGAGTTCCGCACCTTCGCAATCCACGGGTATACTTTTTTACCGGGCAACTGTCCGCCTTCACCGGGTTTCGCGCCTTGCGCCATCTTGATTTGCAGTTCCCGCGCTTGGGAAAGGTACAAGCTGGTAACGCCGAAACGCCCGGAAGCAACTTGTTTGATCGCGCTGTTTTTCGAGTCGCCGCGATCGTTCGTCCAAGTGTAGCGTTCCGGATCTTCGCCGCCTTCACCGGTGTTCGATTTGCCACCAATGCGGTTCATCGCTACTGCTAGCGATTCGTGGGCTTCCTTAGAAATCGAACCGTAACTCATCGCCCCAGTTTTAAAGCGTTTGAGAATAGATTCGATCGGCTCAACTTCCTCAATGGGTATCGATTCCCGCTGCTTGAATTGCAGCAAACCGCGCAGGGTAAAATGCTGCTGGTTTTGTTCGTTTACCAGCCCAGAATACTGTTTGAAAAGCGTATAACTGCCCTCGCGCACCGACTTTTGCAGCGCGTGAATTGTCTGCGGACTAAACAAATGCGCTTCGCCTTCTTTCCGCCACTGATATTCGCCGCCAACATCGAGAGTATGTCCGCTGGAAGGGCGATCGGGGAATGCGTGATTGTGGCGCAAAATGGCTTCTTGGGCGATGACTTCGAGGTCTACACCTTCAATCCGCGAGGCCGTCCAAGCAAAGTATTTATCGACTACAGATTTGTTTAAGCCGATCGCCTCAAAAATCTGCGCGCCGCGATAGCTTTGAATTGTGGAAATCCCAATTTTCGAGGCAACTTTCGTCACGCCTTTAGTTGCGGCTTTGATGTAGTTTTTGCAAGCTGTTTTGTACTCGACATTTAGCAGCAATCCTTCGCGGATCGAATCGGCGATCGTCTCAAAGGCCAAATACGGATTAATCGCGCCGCAACCATATCCAATAAGTGTCGCAAAGTGATGCACTTCCCTCGGTTCGCCGGATTCGAGCACGAGTCCTGCCCGCGTGCGCGTACCTTTACGGATCAAGTGGTGGTGCAGGCCCGCAACTGCCAGCAGCGCCGGAATTGGGGCTTTGTCTGGACTGATACCCCGATCGCTCAAAAGGATGATATTCACCCCTGAAGCGATCGCGCTGTCTGCTGCTGCAAAAACCTCTTCTAACGCCTGTTCTAGACCTTTTACACCGCTTTTGGGGTCAAACAAAATCGGCACGGTGAGTGACTTGAAATTGCCCTCATTTACGTGTTGGAGCTTAGCTAATTCTTCATTGCTGAGAATTGGCGTTTTAAGTTCAATCAAATGACAGCTTTCCGGTTCCGGTTTGAGCAAATTGCGTTCAGCGCCGATCGTAGTTTCGGCAGAAGTTACAATTTCTTCGCGGATAGAATCGATCGGCGGATTGGTAACTTGAGCAAACAACTGCTGGAAGTATTCGTAAAGCAGTTTTGGGCGGTTGGAAAGCACCGCCAGCGGCGTATCCGCACCCATCGCGCCGACAGCTTCCACGCCATCTTTCGCCATCGGCGCTAACAGCAACCGCAGTTCTTCAAAGGTGTAGCCAAAGGCCATTTGCCGCTGCAATAATGTTTCGGGATGAGATTCTGCTACTGCCGGCGCATCTTTGAGTTTGGCGATTTCGACCATGTGCTGGTCGATCCACTCGCGGTACGGGTGTTCTGTGGCGATTTTGGTTTTAATTTCCTCATCAGAGACGATGCGGCCTTCCTCGGTATTTACCAGAAACATCCGCCCCGGTTGCAAGCGGCCGTTGGATGCAATTCGTTCTGGGGCGATCGGCAAAACTCCCGCTTCCGATGCCATAATTACCAAGTCATCTTTGGTGACGCAGTAGCGGGAAGGGCGCAAACCGTTGCGATCGAGCACGGCCCCGATCGAAGTACCATCGGTAAAGGCGATCGAAGCTGGGCCGTCCCAAGGTTCCATCAAGCAAGAATGGTATTCGTAGAAAGCTTTTTTCTCGTCACTCATCGACTCGTGGGCTGTCCAAGGTTCCGGAATCATCATCATTACAGCGTGCGGCAAAGAACGCCCAGCCAAAGTCAGCAATTCCAAAGCATTGTCAAAAATCGTCGAGTCGCTGCCTTCGATATTGATTAAATTGGGGATTTTCTTTAAGTCATCGCCGAATAGTTCCGACTCGAACAGCGATTGCCGCGCGTGCATCCAGTTAATGTTGCCGCGCATCGTGTTAATTTCGCCGTTGTGAGCGATGTAGCGGTAAGGGTGCGATCGTTCCCAACTCGGAAAAGTATTCGTGCTGAAGCGCGAGTGAACCAGGGCTAGAGCGCTTTCCATGTCGGGGTCGTGCAGTTCGGGATAGTAATCTCCCACTTGCACCGGCATTAACATACCCTTGTAGACGATCGTCCGGCAGGAGAGTGTGGAATTATACCAGTATGGGTCTGTGTTAGTCCTGCGGATGGCATTGTGAGCCCGTTTGCGGATGACGTACAGTTTCCGCTCGAAAGCCGCCTCATCGATACCTGCGGCGCGCCGGAGGAACACTTGCTGCATGAAGGGTTCGCTAGATTTGGCGGTGTCGCCGAGGGACGAGTTGTCGGTGGGCACATCGCGCCAGCCCAGCACTTCCTGGCCTTCTTCTGCCGCGATTTCCTCAAAAATGCGTTTGGCGTTTTCGCGTTCAGTTTGATTGGGCGACGAGTAAATCGCGCCAACGCCGTACTCGCCGGCTTCGGGAAGTTCGATGTTTAGGGCCGCAGTTACTTTCTTCAGAAACTTGTGGGGTACTTGCATCAAAATCCCCGCCCCGTCTCCGGTGTTGGGTTCGCAGCCGCACGCGCCCCGGTGGTCGAGGTTCAAGAGGATTGTCAGTGCCTGCTCGACAATTTCGTGGGATTTGTTACCCTTCATGTGTACGATGAATCCGACTCCGCAAGCGTCGTGCTCGAACTGCGGATCGTACAGACCTTGCTTTTGTGGCAGTCCGTTGCTGTTCATTTTGATGCTCCTGTCAAAGTGGCGAAAAGATGTTGATCTAGAGTAGAGGATGGGATGCCGATCGCTCTAGTATCATGTATTATATGTGGATCTACTCAATTGGGTAGATGTACCCAAAAATCAAAGCTTATTCGATCAAGCGTAAAAAAATAGTTAAAGCCGATAACTTAACTAGGGAACCCGGAGGTTAAAGATTTATGCTTAAAGACTCTTCGATTATGTGAATTATTAAACCGCAGAGGCCGCAGAGAGCGCAGAAGAAGAGAAGAGAGATGAGTAATTCCGATACCAACTCACATCTTGCACCTTGTTAATAAGCTTTTCAAGGGCGGGGTTTCCGGCCCAGCCCACAAAATTTACTCTCTGTGGAACAGGCCGGAAAGCCTGTTCTTGAGAAATGAGTTTATAGCATTGTTAATGCGACTGTATCCTCAGCGTCTGGGTGACATTCTCCAGCAGCATTTGGCCTTCTCTACAGTAATGAGTATTTCTGAAAAATTGCAAAAAGTCGATCAACTCAAAGCATGGTTAGATAGCTTTCGGCCGCTTTCTCCCACCCTGGTTGCAGAATTGAAAAAACTCTACGACATTTGCTTCACTTATCACTGCTTCACAGAACTTAGCCAAACTTATTCAAGTCTAACTATTCAACCAGGTTTCATCCCAGAGGGTCTCTAACCAGATGCTAGAAGTTTTGCAACAGCAGTCTCAAGAGCTGGATTAGGATTCACCTTTAATCAATATTCAAGAACCAGCGCCCTTTCTATGAAGATTTGATGTAGATTGGGGCGATCAAGCAAATATCAGGTGACAACAGCTATGTTGGTTTTGCTATGGTTGTTAAGGCAAGTCGATCGGGCTGAGCACAACTCTTGCAAAACTCTACAGTCGGCTAACCAGTCCCCGCAGGTGGGCTTCGGTTTTAACTATAGATTAGTTAATCTCAAAAAACAACGTCGTTTACCAAAGGATTCCGCAAGCAATCCTCAAGGAGTGAAAATCATGGTTCAGATTCAAGAAATTTCTCAAGTATCTACCCTGCACGCACCTGCAGCACCCAACGGAATAGCCGCTACAGAATTGCGGCCTTGGGGCTCCTTTACGACTCTAGAAGAAGGCCCAGGATATAAAATTAAGCGGATCGAAGTTAAGTCGGGACACCGCCTCAGCCTGCAAATGCACCACCACCGCAGCGAACACTGGATTGTGGTTTCTGGTACTGCAAAAGTTACTTGTGGCGAAACTGAACAAGTTCTGTTTACAAATCAGTCTACCTACGTTCCTCAGTGCACTTCTCACCGCCTGGAAAATCCGGGAGTTATCCCCCTGGTTTTAATTGAGGTGCAGAATGGCGAATATCTCGGAGAAGATGATATTATCCGCTTTCAAGACGATTATGCTCGTAATGAAAAGGCTAAGTAACTCAAGTTGCTAAAAATATAGGGGTAAGGTGCGCGGTTCGGCGCACTTTACATTCTCCGGGTAAGTTACACGCCTAGGCACATTCTACATTTTCAAAACTCAACATTACTTCCCAATTACCAATTACCAATTACTCATAATGATTCATCTGAGCAAAACAGCAGCAACAGAAGTAACGCGCCTCAAGTCGAAGCATCCGAACCCCAATGCTTTATTTCGTCTGGGCGTGGAATCGAGCGGCTGCTCCGGTTTGTCTTATACAATGGCATTTGACGATGCGCCCGCCCCAGAAGACGCTGTATGCGAGTCGGAGGGAATTGAAGTTGCGATCGACCCCCAGCACTTAAAATATCTCAATGAGCTCACCTTGGATTATTCAGAAGACTTGATGGGCGGAGGTTTCCGATTTCACAATCCCAATGCCGCCCAAAGCTGTAGCTGCGGCAACTCCTTTTCGGCTAAGGAATAATCTATAGGATGACACTCAAAGACTTATAAAAAGTCCAAAAAACCTTCAAATAAGCCGATCGAGACTACCAATCTCGACGCCTGTTCAGGATTAGGAATTGACGGTAATATCGAACTCATAACTCCAAATACTTACCCCATTAGGACTAAAGCCAACTGTCACAAATAGAGTTTGAAATTTAGGTATGTAGTTGCGCTTCAGCGCTCTTAACTTAGAGAAGAGCGCTAAAGCGCAACTACATACCTTTGTTTAATGTGCCAGTTGCGTAAGTCCTATATACCTCAGTTCCTAGAAAACCATTATGGTAAGGTGCGTGCGTCGCCCGAAACACTCTGCAAGTGTCATCGAACATCTAACAGTTCCGCACCTACAAATCAGCACCACATAATATATCCTTGATGAGGACAATTAGGTGTATCTCACCTCCGTGAGAAGCGCTATAGATGGTTAGTAAAATCTGCTTTTACGATCGCAATTATACTATCACGAATCAACCAGAAATGACATACAAGCTCGATCGACTATCAACACAATCAAGCTGGCGTACCGAGAATAGTCCACTGCATTAACTGCTGCCACTCTGCAGATTGAGCTAATAAATCTGCATCGAATTCATTTCCCGCATCCTGCGAAAACTCGGCGAAAGCTTCCGCCCAATTAATTACTGTTTCCACAGGCAAATAAGGCGTATAATTCCAAGAACGCTGCAAAAACTCTACCATCTCAACAGAATGACCGGTGCGGTACAAATACCAAGCAATCCAAACTAAGGTACTGTACTTGATTTGCTTTTCCAACAAACGTATTTTATCGGGCAATTCGGGGCGGGCAAAAAAATTGTCCATGACTGCGGCGAGGGATTTAGCCTGCGGTAAGCCTTTGTACATGGCGCTTTGCTCGTGCTGGCGGTAGCAAACAGTTACTTGCTGCAACCACTCTGCTTCGCATCCCATTAAGGCTAAACGCAGCACTAAATCTGTATCTTCCGCCGGTGGAAATCGAGGATCAAATCCGCCGGCGCGCTCTAACCACTGACGGCGAAATACCATCGCGCTGGGTAATACTGGTTTCCACCGCAGCCACATTTCTAAGTCTAATTTAGGGACATTTTGCCAGAGTTTGACATCTTTTAACGGTTCGCCTATACTATTAACTAGACGCCAGCCGCTGTGGACTATTCCTAGATGTGGTTTCGCTGCAAATACAGCCATTTGTGCTGCTAATTTGTCGAGTAAAAAGTAGTCGTCAGCATCGAGAAAAGCGATAAATTCTCCTCGCGATAGCTCGATGCCGTGATTTCGGGCAATCGAAACTCCTTGATTTTGTTGGTAAATGTAGCGAATTCGATCGCCATATTTCTCTAAAACTAACTTGGTATCGTCTCGGGAGCCGTCGTCTACGACAATAATATCCCAGTTAGTATAGGTTTGGTGCAGAACGCTATCTACGGCTTGGCCGACGTAAGCAGCACAGTTGTAAGCCGGAATTACTACGCTCACCTGCGGGGTGCGATCGCTCATAATTAATATCAAGTTTTATGGATTATACCATTTTAGATTTTAGATTTTAGATTTTAGATTTTAGATTTTAGATTTTAGATTTTAGATTAAAAAACTGGAAATAACTGATGAGCCTCTGGCTGGAAACTTGCCTACAGTTGCATTATTTTTGTTAACAGGTTGGAACAGATATTAGAATCAATACCCGCTGAGCAGGTTTAGGGAAATCTTGGCTTTAAAATCAAGCAAAACCATGCAACCGCCCCTACAAGATTTATTGGTAAAATTCGGTGGCGTCTTTATTTTACAATACTTATCGGGTGCCCCGGAGGCTCACGCGCCCGATAAGTGACGCTTGATCCGCATAATTTGGGTTCAAGAATTTGCCAGGGTAAGTTGTCGTGAATGGAGTATATCTTGGGGGCGAATTGCTGAAGGGTGGCCATCGCCTTTTACCTTCAAATACTTGTCAACTATTTGCAAAACCTGTTCGGGATTGGCTGGCTTCCTCAAAAAATCGGAAGCACCTGTCAATTTCGCTCGCGTGCGGTCAATTATACTGTCTTGACTGGTCAAAAACACAATCGGAGTTTCGCGAAAAGCAGGTGTTTTTCGCAAAAAATTGCACAAAGCAAAGCCACTTGTCTTCGGCATCACCACGTCCATAAAAATTAAAGCAGGCTTTTGTTTGGCGAGGAGGCCCACTCCCTGCATGGGGTCTTGAATTTTTAGGACTCGATACCCCTCCGGCAATAAAATTTGTTCTAAAAATTCGCAAACTGTCGGACTGTCATCGATACAGGCAATCAAAGGGCGACCCGCCCCGGCCATCGCTGCGGCAAGGCGCCACTGTTCTATAGGCGACGGTAAGTCTGGTACTGTTCGGAAATTTACTAAACCCTGTTTGATGTAATTAACTAAAGCGCGAGTTGCCACTGTCACGCACTGCTTTTTCTTAAATGCAATATCCCAAAGAGTATTCTCGCCGTTGAATACGTTACCCAAAGCGATCAAAGAATTAGAGCTAAATCGATTTTGCTGCAACTGGGCTGATGCTTTTAAAAGTGGTGCTTGTTCTGGATCTACCAGCCACAAACCCATTGCTTTCCACTTCTGCCAAATTTCTTCTGTACAACACAGAATTTTCTCTACTTCTGTTAAAGACAGCAGCAAAGAAGAGGTAATTGTAGAAAAATATTTCTGGGACGGACGCCACTCCCGGCGCAAACCCGATTGACCGATCACAGCAAATAACACTTCGGAAAGGCTGGTGTGGACTATCGCCCTAGCTTGTTCCAGGCTCATTTCGCTGGCTGCTATCCCTCGCTGAAGCAGTTGATATTCCCACAGTTCTCCAGCATCGAGGTCTCTGAGATCCACTTGAAAGTTTCGACAGTGTTGCCCAATCGCCCTGTACCAGCGTCTCGCTCTGTGCGCTCCTCCCGTGGCATACACCAAACTACCCTGAAAAAAGTAAAGTTGCCACTGTTGTTCCCCTTGCTCTAACACCAGTTTCCCTGTTGCTTGTTTCTGGCTGAGTACAGCCAGAGTATGGGACAACATTTTGTATCCGATTGCGGTAGCAGACATATCAACTCGCATCCCCTGTACTCTGTTTGTACCATTATATAGCTGCTGAGTTTTGAAAGATAACAGTAATATTACTGAAGTTGGGTTAAGAAACACCACTACTTGTGCGAATTTAACCCTCTTAGGGAGTGATTCCCCTCGGTAGTTTTAGCCAGGAGGATGCAACGCCTATTTGCACTATTAAGTAATAACTAAAATCCGGCTTCTAACTAATAACTAATTCCCCTCGCTATCTTTAGGAGGTACTGGATCGAAACCCCCTGGATGAAAAGGATGACAGCGCAAAATTCGCTTAACCGCCATCGAGCTGCCACGGGCCGGCCCAAATCTTTCTATTGCTTCGATCGCGTATTGCGAACAAGTTGGCTGAAATCTACAGGCGTTAGGCAGGTAAGGAGAAATCCCCATTTTGTAGCCTCGGATTAATCCAATAAGCAATATTTTCACAATTTTTACCTCAGCGATTGATTAGATTAATAAGCCAATCTCGTCCCATACCGCTGTAAGCTAGGTGAATCGAGAGCATTCCCAGCGGTTAGAGTTCCGCCAACTTTTCCCGTACCAATTATACCTATTTTCATTTTTATTTTAGATAGTTAAAGCACAATTTGAGGAGATAATATGGTACTTGTCTCTGAGTTCGCTACTTGACCGATACCTAAAAAATTACCGTCTCGATCGTAAACCTGCAACGGATAGGGAGGTTGGGGTATTGGGTTGTCGCGGGGATTGTTCCTACTGTCCTCCTCTCCCCCTATGGGTGTTTCGGGAATCGGGAGGCGCTGTCCTTGAAACCAGCGTTTGGTATATTCAGGGGAAAGGACGATCGCGCCTAAATGTCCCAAAACCGCCGATGGCAAAATCGGGCAGAATTTATTCTCCTGCAATTGCAATTCCAATTGTTCAAAACTGAGACTTTGGTCGATCGAAAAACCGCTACTTTGGGTGCGAGTCAAACAAGCCAAAGTACCGCCTGTATTCAACACCGCACCCAAATCCCGCGCGATCGCCCGAATGTAAGTACCCGCCCCGCAGGCGATCGACAAATCCAATTCAGGAAAATCCCCCGGCCGCCAATCTAAGATTTCCAGCCGAAAAACCTCAACATTTCTAGCAGCAACTTCCACAGTTTCGCCTTTTCTAGCTAACTCATAAAGGCGTTTTCCTCCCACCTGCACCGCACTAAAACTCGGCGGAAATTGCTCGATTTTTCCTAGGAATTTTGGCAGTGCAGCTTGCACTTTTTCCAAACTCAACTCTGGCACCGGTCGAGAATGGATAATTTCTCCTTCTAAATCGTCAGTAGCAGTAGTTAAGCCAAACCGAATCGTGCCTCGGTAAGCTTTATTGTGTTGGAGATATTGTAGCAGTCTGGTTGCTTTGCCCAGGGCGATCGGTAAAACACCAGTCACAGCAGGATCGAGGGTTCCTCCGTGTCCGACTCGCTTGAGTTTCAATAGCCGGCGCACTCGCCCCACGCAGTCGTGAGATGTCATGCCCGTAGGTTTGTTGAGATTGAGAAAACCGTCAGTAGTCATTAGGAAGTTCGGCAACGAGCAATGTACGGGATGTAACGGATATAACGGATGTCAGGAAGAGGGAAGAAGGAAGCCGGAAAAAAGAAAATGAAAAGTTCTGAGATTGCTTTCCTTCGCATCGCGAAAGCTAACGTTATTCGCAACGGGAAAGCGGTTTTGAGTTAAAAAGTTCAACATTCAAAACTTAAAACTACAAAGTATCCGCCAACCCAATTCCCAATTCCCTATTACCCATTAAAGAATAAAGTCTGCCTGACTGATAGAAGCGCGGGCAACTCCGAATAAAGTAGCGAGAGTTTCCTTGGTGTTTGTAAGCTGAATAATTGTACTCGGGGAAGTTCCGGCCCCAGCGGAAATGGTGAGTTCGCCAAAGGTGAGGCCGGCAGTCAAGCGAATTTGATCCGTACCATCAGTAAAATCTGTAATCACATCCCCGTCTGCCAAACGCCCGATCGCAAAAGTATCGTTTCCGGCGCCGCCAGTTAAAGTATCTAGGCCGCGATCGCCCGATAAACAGTCATTGCCGATGCCACCAAACAGCGAGTCATCGCCGGCACCCCCAAAAAGCGAGTCATCGCCCGCGCCTCCCAACAAAGTATCGGTGTCTTGGTTGCCAAACAGCAAATCATTACCCTCGTCGCCCAGCATTGAGTCAGAACCTTTGCCGCCGTAGAAAGTATCGCCGCCGGCGCCGCCCAAAACGCTGTCGCGGCCGGCACCGCCGAAGAGCAAATCATTGCCAACGTCGCCCAGCAGTGAGTCATCGCCGTCGCCGCCGTAGAGGGAATCGTCTGCGCCTAAGCCCAAAATGCTGTCAGGGCCACCCAAACCAAATATCAAGTTACCGCCCGCAGTACCTCTGAGGGAGTCGGGGCCGCTGGTGCCGCGAGTGCCGCCAGGTGCCCCTCCGGGACTGGTACCGCCGCCGGTGGGGGTTGGGGTGGTGACGGGAATTGGTCGAATTGGCACTGATGATGGCATGATTCTGAAGATGGGTATAAATTTGCCATTCTAACTTAGCCTAAAACCGGAAGTTATAAGCTCGCCAACCGCCCAGCTCAGAAATATCGATCGCACCCGCCACAGCATAAGGTTCGCACAAAAAGCCCTGCACCGTCGATCCATCCTCCAACACCAGCGTACCAATTCCCAAAGGCGGGGGAATTTTAGCGACAAATCCGCCGAAAGCCGCGATCGACAACTCCCAAACTTCCACCTCGATCGCGCTACCGCCCTCTATCTGACGCACCAATCCCGGCTTGCCCAGAGCTGTACCCGTCAAAGCGTACAGCTTGTAAATCGGGCTGGTACGGCAGGCGCGAACCAAAATTCCTCCCCCCTCGATTAGTTGATAATTCAGCGGCTCACCGCTCAAATGAGCGCCAACCACGGCTATTTTGACTCGTTCTTCAGAGGCAGGTTTGGCTGCGATGGCGGGTTCCGGGAGGGTTGGCAGCGGCAGGCCGGTTGCGCCCAAAGTTCCCCCCAAGCGATCGTGGAAAGCAGAGCCCAGGCTGCAGAGCGATAAATCGTGCCACGCAGGAGCCATCAGTGTCAATCCTGCGGGCAATCCGCTGCTTTGAAACCCGCTGGGAACTGCGATCGCGCACAAATCGAGCAAATTCGTAAAGTTCGTGTAGCGCCCGAGATTGGTGTTGAGCGCGATCGGCTCGGCTGCAACTTCTGCGACTGTATAAATCGTGCCTGTCGTCGGCACCGCCAACACATCCATTGACTGCCACTGAATTTCTGCCATCTGGCGGAGTTCGGCCAACCGGTACGACGCGCGGTAGGCAGAGACGGCATCGTAGCGTTTGCCGCCGCTGATAATTTCGTAGACAATCGGATCGATATCCTCTGGGTGCGCGTCGAGGAAATCGCCGATCGCGGCCAACCTTTCTGCTACCCAAGGCCCGCCGTAGAGCAGTTCGGCAGCATCCGCAAAGGGTTTGAAGTCAATAGGTGCGATCGTGCAGCCCAATGATTGCAAGCGCGCGATCGCCTCTCGGTAGCGCTGTTCGGCTTCTGCATTCCCGAAAAATTCGAGTTCGCCGTCGCCGGGAACTCCCACCCGCAAGCTGGATAAATCTGGCAAAACTTTGGTTTCAGGGCGACGAGAAAACGCATCCTCAGCGTCAAAACCGCTGGCTACTTGCAGTACGGAGGCCGCATCTGCACAGGTGAGAGCGAACACAGAAACGCAATCGAGCGATCGCACCGCCGGTAGCAGGCCGCGAGTGCCGATCGAGCCGCAACTTGGCTTCAGCCCGACAATGTTGGTAAAAGCAGCGGGAACCCGCCCCGAACCTGCGGTATCGGTACCCAGAGCAAAACTCACCAATCCGGCCGAGACTGCTGCTGCGGAACCGGAACTCGATCCGCCCGGGATGTAGCGAGAATCGAAGGGATTGCGACAAACTCCATAAGGCGTGCGGGTTCCGACTAATCCTGTGGCAAACTGATCCATGTTAGTTTTGCCGATCGCGATCGCACCTGCCGCGCACAGGCGCTCTACGACTGCGGACGATCGCACTGGAGTGCGAGCAAACTGCGGACATCCCGCCGTAGTCGGAACGCCCGCCCAATCGAGATTATCTTTGATCGCAAAAGGTATTCCGTAGAGCGGCAATTGTTGGGGGTCTAGGTTTTCCAGAGCTTTGGCGCGTTCGAGGGTTTCCGCCTGCGGTGCTAAATAAATCCATACCGCCGGATCTGCATAGCGTTCGATCCGATCGTACACGCTCGCGATTACATCTGCAGGCGCGATCGAGCCGGTGCGGTAGCAATCGAGCAGCGAATGAATGTCGAGACTGTTGCTGTAGTTAAATTTTTCCATAATGCACCGTCAGTCGATTTTAGATTTTAGATTTTAGATTTTAGATTGAACAATTGAGTTTACAGGCTTTGCTGGGCGATCGTTATTACTCACCGAAGAGTACCATTCTCAAGAACAGGCTTTCCGGCCTGTTCCACAAAGAGTTTATTTCTTTCTTCTTGTGGGGTGGGCATCCTGCCCGCCCATAAAAGGCTTGTTGAGAATGGTGGAACATCTCAGTTATTAAAAATAGAAGGTTAGTTTACCGCATTGTCGATCGTACTTGTATCTAGTCTAGGGGTCGAAGTATTCCTCAATAAATATTCAACCCTGACCTTGCGGGTTTCGTCTTTTTGTGCAGGTAAACTTCGCGATTTCCAATCGCCCCATCTCACCGCCCGGTTTAATCTTCCAAAAATTTTAATTTTATAAATTCCAGAAAAACAGTTTTTTGTAACATCTTACACATTTTCGCATCAAGTTTGCTGTTACCGTTTGAAACGTAGCAATCTAGTAAGATTGCAAACTACAGTATGCTTACCTTTCAAAAAGCTAAGTGCATTGCTGTTACGGACAGTCTTGAATAACTCCTTGGGTTGCAAACAGGACTTATACAGACAAAAACCGAAAAATTTAACCGCTTCTAGGGTTCCGATTTGAATTAGTTTCTAACTCAGCTTAGAAAATTCAAGTGCTGGTCCGAGAGAAGCAGACTGGTTGCCCCAATATTTTCTTAATTTGAGGGAAACACTAGCCAGTTACACGGCGGGATAAAAGCCCGGGAGAAACGCGATCGGTCATCAAGACTCGGTTCGTTAGCTCTCGGGCTTTATCCTTGTATATCAGGGGGGTTTGCGGAAGCTAAGGAAGCCAAAGAAGGTGCAAAAGCTCGATCGACATATTCACCTCTAACCAGCAACCAGAATATGCTATGAATATCCGATATTGCTCCCCAAAAATAACGCGATCGCCCTTATCCTACTGCGCCCTATTTTTCATCACTTTGTTTTTCGCTGTCGGCTGCGTCAACCCGGCAATTTATATCAAAACCACGACAGAAACCGAAGCAGCTTCTTCAGTAAGTGCTAACGCAGTTCGCCTCGGATTCAGCGCCTGGCCCGGCTGGTTTCCTTGGCAAATTGCCAAAGAACAAAAAATATTTGAAGCCAACAATGTTCCTGTAGACTTAAAATGGTTTGACGGCTACCTAGAATCGATCAGCACCCTCACAGCAGGACAGATAGATGCTAACAGCCAAACCCTCGGCGATACAGTAAACTCAATATCGGGCGGCGCCGATCAAGTAATTGTTTTAGTCAACGACAACTCGACGGGAAATGACAAAGTAATTGTCGCCGAAGGCATCAATTCCGTTGCCGACTTGAAAGGAAAGAAAGTTGCAGCAGAGGAAGGTACAGTCGATCACTTTCTATTACTGTTAGGGCTGAGAAAAGCAGGTTTATCAGTGCAGGACATTCAATTTGTACCCCTGGAAACAGGCAAAGCTGCGGCGGCTTTCGTCGGAGGGCAAGTCGATGCAGTGGCAGTATTTGCGCCGTTTACCACCCAGGCATTAAAACGCTCGAACAGCAAGGAACTGTTTAGTTCAAAAGATTTTCCCGGGGCAATTTCCGACCATTTGGTATTCACCCGCAAGTTTATCAACGAACACCCAGATCGAGTGCAAGCCCTGGTCAATTCATGGTTCGCAACATTGGAATACATGAAAGCAAATAAAGAGAAATCTTACGAAATTCTAGCAAACCGCGCCGGAGTCAGCGTTGAGGAATACAAAGAATATGAAAATGGCACTAAGATATTTACGATAGAGGAAAACTTGAAAGCCTTTCAACCGGGAAACGACATGACATCATTACAGTTTGCTGCGGCCGAAATGACTAAATTTCTCGTAGATGTAAATTTAGCAAAAACCCAACCCGATATCAGCACATTATTTGACGATCGCTTTATAAAAGCTTATTCCGAAGGTAAAAGCTAAAAGGCATAATTTACGATTGTGCAGACACAAAAAACCTAAAAAAAAATACTTTTTATAATCCCCAAAATCTACTTCCATTACTCGCTCAACTGTTCTGCAATTAAATCATGCCACCAAATCCCGAGCGCCGATCGATCCAATCCCACCTCAAGCAAAAAAGCCTAAATCCCACCGTTTTCTGGCGGATTGCGGAAGAGATACCACAACCCCTCAATATTGGGTTAACGGTAACATCGATCGCACTGCCGCTGCTGCTGTGGTGGCTAGTAACAACCTTCGCCGATGTAGACCCGAAATTTTTGCCTTCCCCCGGCAAAGTTTTAGAGGCATTTGGTCGGCTGTGGAACACTCGCGAACTTTTGAAAGACACGGTAGCGAGTTTGTGGCGGGTGGGAGTGGGCTTTCTGTTCGCCTTGGTTTTTTCCATACCAATTGGCGTGCTGATGGGCAGTTTTCCCAGTATTCGCGCCTTGCTGGAACCCATGTTCGGCTTGATGCGATATATGCCCGCACCAGCATTCATTCCCTTGCTAATTCTCTACTTGGGAATCGGCGAAGAACCCAAAATTACCCTGATTTTCATCGGCGTCTTTTTCTTCAATTCGCTGATGGTGATGGATACAGTCAAGTTTGTGCCAAAAGACTTGATCGAATCTACTTATATGTTGGGCGGCAATCGCTGGGAAATCCTCACTCAAGTTATTTTTCCCCACGTTTTGCCGGGAATTCTTGATGCTAGCCGCATCAACCTAGCTGCGGCTTGGCAATTGGTAATCGTCTCGGAATTGATTGCTGCAACCGAAGGATTAGGCCGCCGGATCAGCGTCGCAGGTCGATTTCTCCGAACCGATGAAATATTTGTGGGGCTGATTGTCATTGGGGCGATCGGACTGGCTTTTGACTTGCTTTTTCAATATCTGCTGCGGGTTTCTTGTAAATGGTCAAGTCAGAAACAGTAAGCAGATGTTAAAAGGCAGAATGGTGTCATTTTTTTTACTTACAATACAGAGGATAAAGTCATGTTTCTACAAATCAACAACCTGCACAAAAATTTTGAAACTAAAAACGGTAAATTAGTTGTCCTCAAGGACATCAATATGAGCATCAAGCAAGGCGAATTTATCTGCGCGGTAGGCGCATCCGGTTCGGGCAAATCTACTCTGTTGAGGCAGATTGCGGGATTGGACAAGCCGACAAAAGGGGAAGTGAAAATTGACGGCAAGGAAGTTGTTGCGCCTGGGCCGGATCGAGGTATGGTATTTCAGCATTACACTCTTTATCCTTGGATGAACGTGCAGGAAAATGCCGAGTTTGGCCTCAAACTTCAAGGCGTGTCCAAGAAAAAGCGGCGCGAACAAGCGAGCTATTATTTGAATGTGGTAGGATTGACGCAGTTTGCTTCGTCGCTGCCGAAGGAATTGTCGGGCGGGATGAAACAGCGGGTGGCGATCGCCCGCGCCCTCGCTTCTGAACCTAAAGTGTTATTAATGGATGAACCTTTCGGCGCCTTGGATATCCACACTAAAGAATCGATGCACGAATTTATGCTCGATTTGTGGCGCCGCACTCAGATTACAATCTTTATGATTACCCACGATGTCGAAGAAGCGGTGTTTCTTTCCAATCGGATTTATGCTTTGGGCGCTCGTCCCGGTACAGTGAGAAAGGAAATGTCGATTAATTTGCCCGATCGCACTCCCAGCGTTAAACGCCACGCCAAATTCCACGATTACCGCGACGAACTCATGGATTTGATGCGGAAACACGGACAGGAAGCAGTTGCAATGGCTGCTTAAATAGAAATAGGTTTGTAGTTGCACTTTTTGGGCGGGCAGGATGCCCACCCCACAAGAAAACTCACTCTTTGTGGGACGGGCATCTTGCCCGTTCTTGAGAATGGTGCAAGATGTAAACGGACAGGAAGCAGTTGCAATGGCTGCTTAAATAGAAATAGGTTTGGAGTTGCACTTTTTGCACCTGCGCCAACAGTACAACGGCCAACCTAAGTAAGTGGAAACTTAACATCTTGCACCCTTGTCAATTACCTATTTAGGAACGGGCAAGATGCCCGTTCCACAAAACTCAATTTTATTGTGGAACGGGCATCTTGCCCGTTCTTGAGAATGGTGCAAGATATCAGTGGAGATAAATATTACTTTGGGAGAGGGTGAGTTTTGCCACTACAAAATACTATTGTTTTGTTTCGCTGACCCCCCCAAATACATCAAGAGGAACTTATGGTGCAACTATCATCGATCGACACAAACTCAGAAATTGATTCTGACCTCGTATTAATGCAAGAAACCGTACCGGGCGGCGCGTACTGGTCGGGGGTCATCAAGCGGGGAAACACCCTGCGAATCACCGATTTAGAAGGCTCTCGCGGCGTTTCCATGCTGTGCTACAACGCCGACAATGCGATCGAACGTTTCAACGCAGCAGACACCGCCAAAATTCAATTCAACGCCTTTCTCAAACAAGGCATGGTGATCTACACAGACATGGGACGCATCCTATTTTCTATCACCCAAGACACCTCCGGCTGTCACGATTTGCTAGGAGGATGCAGCAACGCCGTTAGCAATGCCAAAAAATACGGCGAAGGAGACTGGAAAAACTCCCGCGACAACTTCCTCAAAGCCTTAACTCGGTGGGGATTGGGCAAAAAAGATATCATGCCCAACCTTAACTTATTTACTCGCATTGCCGTCAAACCAGACGGCACGATGGAGTTTCGCGAAGGCTGCGAAAAACCGGGTAGTTTTATGGATTTGCGAGCCGAAATGAACGTATTGACCGTTATATCTAACTGCCCCCACATCCTGCATCCGGCTTCAATTTACGATCCAAAACCCATCCAAATTCAGATTGTGAAAACCCCCGCACCCGCACCAGACGACTTGTGCCGCACCGCCAACCCGGAAGCCGTGCGCGGCTTCATCAACACCGATGCTTTGTTCGTGCAATAAACCCCCGATTACACAATTCAATCTTGTCCGCACCAATCTGCGGTGAAAACTTCTGTACTTCCATCACAAAAAGTGAACCATGACTGCAACTACCCAACAACTTCTCGATCCAAAAACTGCAATTTATAACGAAGTTTTACCCGCCAGACATCCCTGGGCTCGCGTCATCAAAAAAGGACAGATTCTCCGCATTGTAGATTTAGGCGGAAATCAAGCAGTAGATTTTTTAGTTTACAATGCCGATGACCCTTCCGAACGCTACAGCGCCCCCGATACGATCGTCAATCAAGGCAACATCTTTGTCACTACAAACAGCCAACTCATTTCCAACGAAGGGCGAGCCATGATGACCATAATTGCTGACTCCTGCGGGCGGCACGATACCTCCGGCGGTGCCTGTAGCTGCGAAAGCAATTCGGTGCGGTTTGGACTAGATAAAAAATACCAGCACGCCTGTGTTGAAAATTTCCTCGCCGCAATTCTTCCCTACGGTTTGGGCAAGCGAGATTTAGTCAGCAATATCAACTTCTTTATGAATGTTCCCGTTAGCGAAGATGGCACGCTTGAAATTGTTGACGGCATCTCCGATCCGGGAAGTACAGTTGATTTGCGAGCCGAAATGAACGCGCTGGTTGCTATTTCTAACTGCCCGCAAATGAACAATCCTTGCAATGCTTACAATCCTACGCCGATTCAGTTGATTGTTTGGGATGCGGTATAGGTTGTAGCTGCATATCCACCAGAAACCGCCAGGGGTTTAAACCCCTGGCTAATAGCGAAAGTCCTCTAAAGAGGACTGAAGAATCGATTGCCCATTAGCAATTATCAATTATCAATTATCAATTAGCAATTACCTAAATGTTTAACAAAGTTTTGATTGCAAATCGCGGTGAAATTGCCTGCCGAATTATCCGCACGCTCGATCGCCTCGGAATTGCTTCAGTAGCAGTATATTCTGAAGCCGACGCCCGCGCCAAGCACGTTTTCGCCGCCAGCGAAGCCGTTTGTATCGGTGCAGCCGCCGCAGCCGAGAGTTATTTGCGGTTCGATCGCATTCTCGAAGTGGCGCGCCAAACAAAAGCTCAAGCTATTCATCCGGGTTACGGCTTTTTGAGCGAAAATGCTGAATTTGCCGAAGCTTGTGCAAGCGAAAATATTGCATTTATCGGCCCGACTCCGAGTCAGTTGCGCTGCTTTGGATTGAAGCACACCGCGCGGGAAATAGCCGCTGCAAATCAAGTGCCGCTAACTCCCGGAAGCGAACTTTTAGCAAGTTTGGAGGATGCCCAAAAAGCGGCTGGGGCGATCGGCTATCCGGTGATGCTCAAAAGTACCGCAGGCGGCGGCGGCATCGGTTTGCAGGCTTGTTTTGGCGATCGAGATTTGGCAGAAGCATTTGAAAAAGTACAGCGTTTGAGTCAAAGCAATTTTAAACAAAGCGGCGTTTTTTTAGAAAAATATATTCAAACAGCCAGACACATTGAAGTCCAAATTTTTGGAGATGGCAAAGGCAATGTCATAGCCTTGGGCGAGCGAGATTGTTCGGTGCAGCGGCGCAATCAAAAAGTAATTGAAGAAACCCCCGCCCCTGCTATTAGCGACGAACAGCGAAATCAGTTGTACGGTGCAGCAGTGCGGTTGGGAAAAGCGGTAAATTACCAGTCAGCCGGTACTGTTGAATTTGTATTTGATGTCGATGCGAAACAGTTTTATTTTTTGGAAGTCAACACGCGTTTGCAAGTTGAACACGGCGTTACTGAAGCTGTCAACAACATCGACCTCGTTGAGTGGATGGTAAAACAGGCTTCGGGAGATTTGTTTTCCCTGGAAGAATACCGCTATCGGTCGCAAGGACACTCAATTGAGGTGCGAATTTATGCGGAAGATGCCGGCAAGAATTTTCAGCCGAGTTCCGGGTTGCTGAATCAAGTTGCGTTTCCCGAAAACGTCCGCTGCGACAGTTGGATAGAAACCGGAACGGAGGTTACTCCTTTTTACGATCCGCTGCTAGCCAAAGTAATCGTTTGCGGGGATAATCGAACCCAGGCGATCGTAAAACTAAAAGCTGCTTTAGATGCCAGTGAAATAGCGGGAATTGAAACTAATTTAGATTACCTCCGCCAGATTTTGGACGATTCCCGATTCAGCCGGGGCGAACTGAGCACGCGCTTTTTAAACTCTTTTGAATACGCACCTTTAACGATCGATGTATTGGATGGGGGAACCTACAGCAGCATTCAAGATTATCCGGGGCGGATTGGCTATTGGGATGTTGGCGTGCCGCCTTCTGGGCCGATGGATCATCTGGCATTTCGATCGGCAAATCGTTTAGTAGGAAATCCCGAATCGACAGCAGGATTGGAATTCACAGCGACAGGCCCAACTCTGCGCTTTAATGCCGATACAGTTATTAGTTTGACTGGGGCAATTATGAAGGGAACGCTAAACGGCGAACCGGTGCCGTTTTGGACGGCTGTTCCCGTCAAAGCTGGCAGCATTCTTAAGTTAAAAGGCATTCAAGGCGGCGGCTACCGCACTTATTTAGCCGTAAAGCACGGCTTTAATGTCCCCGATTATTTGGGCAGCAAATCAACTTTTGTACTGGGCAAATTTGGCGGACACGCGGGCCGCACGCTGCGTCCGGGAGATGTGCTTAAACTGCTTCAAACTGCAACTATGGAAGCGGAATTATCTTTGCCTCCGGAACTAATTCCCACCTACAGCAATAATTGGGAAATCGGCGTTTTGTACGGGCCTCACGGCGCGCCGGATTTCTTTACTGAGTCAGACATCGAAATGTTTTTCTCCACAGAATGGCAGGTGCATTACAACTCGACCCGGACGGGCATTCGGCTGATCGGCCCGAAGCCCACCTGGGCGCGTCAAGACGGCGGGGAAGCGGGTTTGCACCCGTCTAACATTCACGATAATGCTTACGCGATCGGCACGATCGATTTTACGGGCGATATGCCTGTCATTCTCGGTCTTGACGGCCCGAGTTTGGGAGGTTTTGTCTGTCCTGCTACTATTGTGCAGTCGGAATTGTGGAAAATCGGGCAACTGAAACCGGGGGACAGCATTCGCTTTCACTGTTTGAGTTTTGCTGAAGCTTTGCAGCGGGAATTAGCACAAGATAAGCAAATTGCTACTTTTTGTTTGCCTGTTTTTGGGGAAAATGCGGAGGAATTGCCCGCAGTTTCCGCTTCTCCAATTTTGCACGAAATTCTCGAATCTCCGGGACAGGTTGCTGTTACTTACCGTCAAGCTGGGGATAAATATATTCTAGTTGAATACGGCCCGTTGGTGCTGGATTTAAATTTGCGTTTTCGGGCGCACGCATTGATGGAACAGTTGAAAGCAAATCCGTTGCCTGGTGTTATCGAATTAGTGCCGGGAATGCGATCGCTCCAAATTCATTTTGACAGCCGCCAGATTTCGCAACAGCAGCTAATGCAGGCGCTGATTGCGGCTGAGGCGGAACTTCCGGCGATCGAGGATTTGGAAGTGCCGGCGCGAATTGTGCACTTGCCTTTATCTTGGGAAGATGAATCGACGCTGTTGGCCATTGAAAAATATATGCAGTCTGTGCGATCGGATGCACCTTGGTGTCCCAGCAATATTGAGTTTATTCGCCGCATAAACGGGCTTGACAGCATCGAACAAGTCAGAGAAATTGTATTTAATGCTAGCTATTTAGTGATGGGTTTGGGAGACGTTTATTTAGGCGCGCCCGTCGCAACTCCCCTCGATCCGCGCCACCGTTTGGTTACTACTAAATACAATCCCGCCCGCACTTGGACTCCTGAAAATGCAGTTGGTATTGGCGGCGCGTATTTGTGCGTTTACGGGATGGAAGGGCCCGGAGGTTATCAATTTGTCGGCCGCACGGTGCAAATGTGGAATCGGTTCAAACAAACGGCGGATTTCCAGTCTGGTAAACCTTGGCTTTTGCGCTTTTTTGACCAAATCCGATTTTATCCGGTTTCCCATGAGGAATTGCACCGCTGTCGGGAAGCATTTATCGAAGGGAAGTTTAAATTAAAGGTTGAGGAAATCACTTTTAATTTGAGAGAATACAATGAGTTTTTGCATTCTATTGCTAACAGTGCGGCTGAGTTTAAAGCGCAGCAGCAAGCCGCATTTAATGCAGAGCGAGATCGCTGGGCTGCATCCGGGGAATTTGAAGCTGAAGTGGCAGCAGAATCCTCGGCGGATGTGGGTTCTGAAACGGCGGCGGAGATTACTTTGCCGATCGGTTGTGAGGCAGTTGTCGCTCACGTTTCGGCCAATGTTTGGCAGGTGCTGGTTAATGTTGGAGATGCGGTTGCAGAGGGCGATCGCCTGTTAATTTTGGAAGCGATGAAAATGGAAATTGCTATTACTGCTGATGTGGCGGGCACTGTTGCCGAGTTGTTTTGTGAAAAGGGGCAAACGGTGACAGCCGGACAAATTTTAGCGGCTGTTCAACCGAATTAATCCCTCTTTTGTCACTTCGGGGACAGTAGAAGCTGTTGCATAATTGCGGGATGATTTTGATTGTTTTGTGGGATGGGATATCCTAGTCAGGCTAATGTCTTTTCACCTGAGATGTTGCACCATTGTCAAGAACAGGCAAGATGCCTGTTCCACAAGAGATAAATTTTATTGTGGAACAGGCATCTTGCCTGTTCATAAAAAGCTTATTGACAATGGTGCAAGATGTCTTTTCACTGAAGGCGGGACACGCCACAAGAATCATCCTCTAATTGTGTAATTCCCGCTCATTTAATCAAGGTTTAGCAGCAGTTACCCCTCCAAAAGGGTGGGGATACATTAATCAAGCAGGCTAGTGGAAAAGCGCCCCCCAATTTTCGGCTGCTGCCAGTTTTTCAGAAGGCTTAGCCGCTGTCAAGCGCGATGGCAAATCTGGCTTTATCAATCAAACTGGAAAGCTAGTCATTTAGCAGTTTCGATGCTCTGTTTAGGCTTTAAATTTGTTTAAGTCCCGTTAACTTAACTCCAGCAGCCCAGAATTGACCGGCCAACCATCCTGAAATACCAGTAATTCTCCCGGCTGAATTTGCGTCCAAACTTCGTTATCTGTCAGCGGAAAAGTTGCAATAACAGCCACGCGATCGTCCTCGTTGGTCAACTCCCGAAAATCGACAGTTACATCTTCGTCGATCGAGTGAGCGCTAGCAAAAGGCGCTTGTCGCACAATATAATGTAGATTAGTAGAACAGTGGGTGAATAAGTGTTCTCCATCGGAAAGTAAATAATTAAAAATTCCGTGTTGTGCCAAACTTTTAGTAATTTCCTCCAGTACCGGGTAAATTTCCGCTAAAGCAGGCTTACTTTGAGGAAAACTAGAGCGCAACTTTTCTAATATCAAACAGAATGCTTTTTCGCTGTCTGTTTTGCCAACAGGTTTGTAAACTCCGACACATTCTGGATAAAAGTTTTCGAGATTTCCGTTGTGAGCAAATACCCAATAACGTCCCCAAAGTTCCCGAATAAAAGGGTGGCAGTTTTCCAGAGCAATTGCGCCTTGCGTAGCTTTGCGGATGTGAGCAATGACGTTAGTTGAATGAATGGGATAGCGACGCACTACTTCTGCAACCGGAGAAGCAATCGCAGGTTTAGAGTCTATAAAAAGGCGACATCCCAAACCTTCAAAGAAAGCAATTCCCCAACCGTCTTGATGAACGTCCGTTTTGCCCCCCCTTGCAGAAAAACCCTCAAAAGAAAAGCAAATATCTGTCGGAACATTGCAGTTCATTCCCAGTAATTGGCACATAGCTTTTAAGTCTCTGGAGTGTGGATCGATCGCGCAGCTATTGGCAGCTACAGATTTGCGGTGATAATATTATAGTATTAACGGGTTAAATACACTTAATATTGGGCTTAACCAACCTTAATAATACTGAAGTTAAAAAGTTGGCAAGCTAAAACAATCGATTGTGTATCTGTCGGAACGATGTTACACGCTCACTCGCTCCGAACTTTTTACGTGCATACAGCGAGGCTAAAGTATTAGCGTCATGGAAAAAATGATATAATTTTTATTGTTTTGTGACCTTGTGTGAAGGGAAATAATAACCGTCCGCAAATTCCAAAAATCAAAAAATATTAATTTACTCAAGCTTTCAAAGAACACTAAGTTATCTGTATATATAGTTTTATAGTTGTTAAAATAATTAAGTGATCACAAAAACCACAAAAATAAATTTTTATCGATTATAGGCCAGTCTCAATTATTAGTGTTACTACTTTTTGGGGTTGAGATCGATAGGTTTTGATTAAACTCAAAGACAATAGCAGAGGAAGATATGAGGTAAAAATATCACATATTTTTGACTCTTCATTCATTACAAAATCTGTTAAAAAAAACGGGAACCGGATAGTCAATCAGGCGTCACATAGGGGAAGAAACCGAGGACGGCACTTTGACTTGTTCGTCGGTTTTGGGAGAAGGAATGCAATTTACGATCGCCCTTCATCTCGAATAGTGCGTCAAGCGTAGCTACTCCGTAGGAAATCACCCTTTTTCTCACTTTTTTGGCTTTTTGCTCACAAAGTATAACTAACATGAAAAATCATAAGTGCGATCGACCAATTTGGAAAATCCTTAGCAGCTTAATACTAGGATTCGGATTGCAGGCATTATTCAGCATTCCAGCCTTAGCAGAAACGACTGATCCTGAAACAACAGCAAATAGTGCAAATTCGGAATATCCAGTTAATGAATGGTATCAATTACCCGCACCGACCAATAATCTAGCGGATAATTTCGATCGTAATCCCGATCGCAAATTAGTCGAAAAAGCTGACAATGTAGAGGAAACTTCACCGATAAACCCCACATCGGAGCCACCCGTACCTATCGCGAGTGACATAGAAACTCACGTATCCGAAGCCAGCGAAACGCAGCCCGCCCCAATACCCGCATTAGTTGAAGAAAATAAATTAGAAAATCCCCCATTAGTTTACCCTGGTGACAACTCACTAGAACAAGTTACATCAGTTTCCCAACTCAGCGACGTACAGCCTACAGACTGGGCATTTCAAGCACTGCAATCCTTAGTAGAAAGATACGGCTGCATAGCTGGATACCCCGACGGAACCTATCGCGGAAACCGCGCTATAACGCGCTATGAATTTGCAGCCGGAGTCAATGCTTGTTTAGATACAATCCGCGAGTCCATCGCCAAATCAACTGAAAGTCTAGCTAAGCGAGACGACTTAATAAAACTACAAAAATTGCAAGAAGAATTTGCCGCCGAAATTGCCACAATGCGAGGCAGAGTGGATGTGCTAGAAGCGCGAGCTACCGAACTAGAAGCCAATCAATTTTCAACAACAACTAAGCTATCAGGCTTCACCGTTTTGGGAATACAAGGACGCACTCCCAACCGTGCAGATCGGGTTCCCAGAGACGGCAAAAGAGATACCAAAGACCCCGGTACAAATGTCAACATCATTAATCTAAATCAATTCTACTTAACCACTCAATTTAGTCCTCGTAGTAACTTATTAATCGGTTTTTACAACCAGAACGGAACCACTTCACCACAATTAACCGAAGATGTAAACCTTGCTTATAATTTAGCCGAAACTTCTGGATTAACTGTTAGCGACCTCAACTACCGCTTTCTTGTCGGCGACAAATTGGCAGTGTTTGCAGGAACAGCAGGAGTTAACATGATTACCGCTTTTCGAGGGCCGAATCGGGCAGAAAGTGCAGCTTCTGGTCCCCTTTCTGCCTTCGCCCAAAGAAACCCAATTTTGAACACTGGTTTGGGTTTAGGCGGCATCGGCATTGACTGGCAATTTGCGAATAGAGCCAGTTTGCAAGCAGTTTATTCTACTAACATTTCCGGATTTTTGGTCAGTTCTAACGGGTCTAAAGGACACAATACATTGGGTGTACAACTAACTCTTACACCAGCAGATCCAGTTGATATTACTGTCTATTATGTTAACGATTATTCGCCGGACGGTAATCTGATTAGTTTGGCGGGGGATAGCCAATTGACAGCTATTAATTCTAACACAAATAAGTCCGCTTCTCTTCAAACAAATGCAGTGGGAGCAAGTTTAAATTGGCGCATTTCATCGCGAATTTCTCTGGGAGGTTGGGCTGGTTATACTAATTCTCGCATTCTTGGTAAATCTGGTACGGTAGCCACTACAAATTATATGGTTTTTGTAAATTTCCCCGATTTGTTTAAAACCGGAAATTTAGGAGGAATTTATATCGGGCAACCGCCTAAAATTGTCAGCAGCAATTTACCTACAGGCAATAACGTTCCTGATTTTTTAGATACGGGTTTAGGGCGATCGGGCGGGCAACCCGGAACGACTACTCATGTAGAGGTATTCTACCGTTGGCAGGTGAATGATAATATCAGCGTCACCCCTGGAGTTATCTTGATTTTTCAACCCGGTCACACTCCCGATAGCGACCCGATCTCAGTTGGTGTGTTGAGAACTTCATTCTCCTTTTAAGGGTTTAATCCCGTGGGGCCGGGTTTAGTAGAGCGATCGCGAACTGCAAAAAATTTTGCTGAACTCGGCCCCGAGGAACGGCTCACAAGAAAATTTTATTTTGTGGAACAGGCATTCTTCCTGTTAAGCGAGAAAGGTGTTCTTCCATCAGCAGACAGTGATTAAAACTCCAGCGGGATTTCCTAAAATTTTTTCTCAGTAAAAACCCGCTATCTTTACGGCAACTTTACATTTAGTAGTAATTTCCCCCTTTTTATCTTTTTTTCCTACATACAAATACTTAATTAGTAAGTTTTAAAAAATACGCAAAAATACGCTTGAAACATAAGTTTTTCTAACTTAATCTATTATTAGGAGCATTACTAATAGTTCTTTAAGTTTAGGTTTAGATAAATATGATTAAATCAACGGGCTACATTGGGTTTCTGAGCTTTGCTGTAATTTCTGCTATGACTGCCTATCCGTGTCAGGCACAAACCACTGTCAAATCGCAGGCAAATGTAAATGCAACACAGGACATTACAATTACCGAGTCACCAAATCTTGATAACACTTCTGCCAGCCCTCTCGGGAAAAATTCTAACATTTCTAAATCTTTTACAGTCTCAGAATTGAATAGCACATCTCCTAACTCTAGTCCTCCTATAACAACTCCTCAAAATCAATCTGCACGCACAAATCCTTTAGGATGCAGATTTTTCACTACTCCTTCAATGCAGCAATAAATGTTCCTGCATCTCTTGATAAATAGAATATCATGGCTGAATAGAGGGCGATCGTTTTTTAGCAATGCCCTCTATTTGCGCGCTCTTACTTCCTAAAAAAAATATATGTAGCAAAAAGGATTGATAAAATTAACTATAGTTAAAATATTATCGGGGAAAGTCTGAAAGTTGTTTGATATCCTTCAAAACTATTTGAGGCTTCCCTTTGTACTGTTCTACCTTCCCGCTGACATACACATATCCCCGTCCCAGACCCGCATAACGCTTCTCGATTAGCCGCTTCAAGGGAGCTCTTTCATCAGTTTCAGCATCTGGTATCCACAAATCTAATTTATGATACACTGAACCAGCATAAATTAGAGCGCTCCCGCCGATCCATTTAGTAATTCCCGCCTGCAAATCGCAGAAAATAGTAATAGATTTAGCTCTCTCAGAAGCCGCTAATATTTTTGGGTAGTGCAACCTCAAAGAAAGCGCTCCTCCTGTTGCTTCCGACAACCGAAACTCTTCAACAATTGAGGCTCGCATCGACCACCAAGGCAGTAAATTAGCATAGTTGCGAGAGGGGATTTTGGCATTTATAATCGGATTCCAAATCATCAGATTGTAAGCTTTTGCTGCCGATTCTGCCTCAGTCATTTGGCGGTGATACAATCTCGATCGCCCGTATTTGACGAAGTAGGGACTCCAGCCTTCTGCAATCAGTTTCAGATTATAATTTTCTCCCTCTTTATGCACGTAACAGAGGAGACGCCCGTAGTTATCGCGGTGTTTTTCCACCGCAATTTCTATTGGGTCATCTGTATCAAATTCTATGTCAACTGTAGCAAGTCCGCCATCTGCTGTGGCGAAGTATTTTTTAGCCATTTCCGAAGCTGCTTTGCCCGCCGCAGTTATAGGTTTGGAGCCTCCCGAATGACTTTCTTCTGTATCGACGCAAATCAGGCGCAGAGACTCGGTTTTTCCGTTGAGAAAAATTTTGATGCTGTCGCCATCAACTACTTTAGTTATTTGCAGGTTCGGAATTATGGTTGCCATATTTTGAACCCTGTTGCATTTGAGATTTCATGCAGTTATCGCTTGGATTATACACGAGTTCGTTATCACTAGCAACTGGAGTTTTTGTTGTTTGTATTAATATTTGTCAAGTGTGGCGTATTTTATCAAGTCGGGGAAAAAATCTCGAAAATCTGATTCTAATCGCTGATAGTTAGCTGTCAAATCTTCTATGCCGCTTGCCAAGTTATTTGTCCGTTTGAGTCGCGCAGACATTCTTGTAAGAGTAATGCCGATTTCGGCAATTTCCTGATAAGATGAAAGCAAGTCGCGGGCAATTATTGTGGGCAGCACCCGCTGGAGAGAGTCAGGTAATATATCGCGGTTGTCTTGCAGGATTTTATAGACATCCTGAGAAAAATCCCGGAGCGGAATTTCTGAATATTCCAGCCAATTTTTAGCTAAGAAGTGGTCGTAAAACACGTCTATCAAAACTCCAGCAAACCTTCGTCTGTGGGAAGAAACAAGGCTTTTGCTCGATCGCACTATCGGGTGAGAGTCCGTGTAGCTATCTACTTTGCGGTGCAAATCGATGCCCTTTCTAATTTCCTCGGAATAAAGGTTGAGTGCCGTTCCTTTGACAAAATCTCCTAAGAGGTTGCCAATCAGGGATTCTGGCGTGCCTTCTGATAAGAATAGATGAGCCAAATAATTCATTGCTACAGTAAAAATATCTAAGATAGCATAAGGAGAAAGAGTAATGGCTGTTCTGGAATGTGTAAAACTGGGTGCTAAACTCGGTCAAATTATTCTTGCAGCCGCTCTTACTGTTCTCGCTGCTGTCGATCGCATTTTGGCAAAAATTCCAGAGTTGGGATATGACCCAGAAATTCGTCATGTCAACTATCCGTCTGGAGTTCACGTCTTGGCAATTCTCAAAGACGAACAGCGCAAGCAAGCAGTTGATGATGACTACTTGCGGGAGGATTGGCTACAGGTAAGGTCTGAAATTAACGCCGATGCCGTTCATCTGTGGCGCGGCAAATAAGCTACTCAACAATTATTTCAAACTGCAGATAAATGCAGATAATTATTAAATTTATCTGCGTTTATCTGCCTACATCTGCGTTTACAAAATACCTCTACGAACCGCCGCGCAACTTATCCAAAACCGTCCGGTCTTCCAAGGTCGAAGTATCTCCAGAAACCTCTTCTCCCGCAGCTAAAGAACGCAGCAAACGCCGCATAATTTTGCCGCTTCGCGTTTTCGGCAAAGCATCGGTAAATCGAATTTCGCCGGGACGGGCGATCGCCCCAATTTCCTTAACAACGTGCTGTTTCAATTCCTTAGCTAATTCATCGCTAGGTTGCTGCGAGTTGTCCAGCGTGACAAAAGCCACAATGTCCTCACCTTTAATCTCGTCCGGTTTACCAACAACCGCAGCTTCTGCCACCGCTGGATGCGATACCAAAGCTGACTCGACTTCCATCGTGCCGAGTCGGTGTCCGGCCACATTAATTACATCGTCAACGCGGCCCATTACCCAGAAATAACCGTCTTTGTCCTTGTGCGCGCCGTCCCCTGCAAAGTACACGAATTCGCCATCTTTCGGGTGCAAATATTCCCAATAAGTGCGGCGGAAGCGATCGGGATCGTTGTAAAGTGTACGCATCATTCCCGGCCAAGGATGTTTCACCACTAAATAACCGCCGCTTTCGTTAGTTACTGGTTCGCCAGCTTGGTCAACAACATCGACCACAATTCCGGGGAACGGTAGGGTGGCAGAACCGGGTTTTGTAGGAATTGCACCGGGCAAAGCGGTAATCATAATTCCCCCGGTTTCTGTTTGCCACCAAGTATCGACGATCGGACAATTCGAGTTGCCAATTACTCGTTGATACCACATCCAAGCTTCCGGATTGATCGGTTCGCCGACGGTTCCTAACAATCGTAAAGAGGACAAATTGCGCGCGTTGGGCAAGTGTTCGCCCATTTTCATGAATGTTCTGATCGCAGTGGGTGCAGTGTAGAAAACGGTGACGCCGTATTTTTCGATCACATCCCAAAAACAGCCTGGGTTGGACGCGCGGGGCGCACCTTCGTACATGATTGTGGTCGCGCCGTTGGAAAGCGGGCCGTAGACTATGTAACTGTGGCCTGTAATCCAGCCTACGTCTGCGGTGCACCAGTAGACATCGGTATCTTTGAGGTCGAAGATCCACTTGGTTGTCATGTGGGTGTAAAGGTTGTAGCCACCTGTGGTGTGGACAACTCCTTTCGGTTTGCCGGTACTGCCGCTGGTGTAGAGTACGAAGAGCATATCTTCGCTGTCCATCGGTTCGGCGGGGCAGTCAGCGGATGCGTCTTTTTGCAAGTCGTGCCACCAAAGATCGCGCCCCGGTTCCATGTCAATTTGCTGCTTGGTGCGCTGAACTACCAGAACGTTGGTAACGCTGGGTACGGCATTATTTGCTAGTGCTTTGTCTACTTGTGTTTTGAGGCCGACGGCGGTATCTTTGCGGAAGCCACCGTCGGCGGTGATGACGAGTTTTGCTTGGCCGTCGTTGAGTCGATCGCGCAAAGCTTCTGCACTAAATCCCCCAAAAACAACACTGTGTACGGCACCGATTCTGGCGCAGGCTAGCATGGCGATCGCAGCTTCGGGAATCATGGGCATATAAATGCCGACGCGATCGCCCTTTTGGACTCCCAATTCTTTGATGACGTTCGCCATTTGGCAGACTTCGCGGTGGAGTTGCGCGTAGGTGAGGGTGCGCGAGTCTCCGGGTTCGCCTTCCCAAATCAGGGCGGCTTTATTTTTGCGCCAAGTGGTTAAGTGGCGATCGAGACAATTGTAAGAAATATTAATTTTACCGTTGACAAACCATTTAGCAAAAGGCGGCTGCCAGTCGAGTACGGTATCCCAGTTTTGGAACCAGTGCAATTCTTGGGCCGCGAGTTCTGCCCAGAATGCTTGGGGGTCAGCTTTCGCTTTGTCGTAGAGGGCTTGGTACTCTTCTAGGCTTTTGATGTGAGCTTTTTCGGAGAATTCAGCGGGCGGCTGAAATAGCCGTTTTTCTTGCAGAATTGATTCGATGGTATCTTGTGACATCGTTCTTAACTTTAATTTCGGTTAGTCTTTGTAACTATTGTTTGCATAAGTTGGGACCGAAGTATGTTTATTTTCCTTAAGACTTTGGGAAATTTTGTAATAGGTTGAGAGGTTGTTCTTTTTTTGCTCGCCGAGGAATGCCGATTAACGCAGATGGAGAGGATTTTTTAGCCTATTTAATGCTTAATTATTATTAGTAATTATTGTGCTACACTTTCTGAGTTTGTACTTTTTTGGAAATTATATCAGCTATAATTAGGTAGTTAGTAAAATTTAATTAAATGAAAGCTATGACGCAAAATTTAGAAGCAAGCCAACTTTCTCTAAACGACGTTCGCCGCATTTTCAAATTGGAAAGACAAACAGGAGGCTTTTTTACTGATTTTTTCTCTCTGGAACCTCTGACGGATTTTGAACAGCAGGAATTATTGCTAATCGGTAATCACTTTTGGCGTCATCTAGAAGCAGGGAAAGTTTCTACAAAACTGGTTAAGTTTTTAGTGCTTTCACCGTTAATGAGATTAGCAGGATTTTTTGATATTTCGCTCGTGCTGACAATGGAAGATAGCATCCCGATCGAGGTTGAGGAGGGGGATACTTTAATTAAAGGGCGGTTGGATGTTTTAGCCGTAAATCAGCCGGATGCAGAGCTCGCGGCGGCACAGTTTTGGATTTTGGTAGTGGAGGCGAAAAATAGTGCGATCGCACCTTTGGCTGGTTTGCCGCAACTCCTGACTTATACTTATAAAAGTTTGCAGCAGCAATCGTCTGTTTGGGGATTGACGACGAATGGCGAAAGTTATCGGTTTTTGCGGGTGACGCGGGGAAATCCTTGTACTTATCAGATTTTACCGGAATTGAATTTGATTGACCGAGAGCGATCGCTCTTGTTGGGGCAAGTGTTGAAAGCGATTTGCAAGGTGCAGTTGCAGTTGCAGTTGGCTTAAAAAGGGCGATCGCATTCGATGTTATGGTGAGGGTGGAGTCCTGTGCTCGATCGGTGGAATCTTTTGTACAGGAGTTGGCGGTTGTTCAGTCCGCAAAAGTTCGATCGCAGTTGGTGTTAAAGGAATCGTCACTAGGAGGATGGGTAGAAAAAATTTCTCTAACAACCATTTGATATCTGACTTAGACAGCTTCTTCAAAAAGTTCCGTCTATTATTAGGTTTTTCTGGTTTCATTTTTTTTAATCTCTATCTATCTATGTACATTTCCTACGATATCTGGATTTTTTGTGTTCGCGGGCGATCGTCAATTTAGCCTCCCAAATTAGTTGTTAAGTAAAAATTTGAAGAGATTGTGAGTTGCGATTGAATGATTTGTGAAAGAGTTTGTGAGAAAAAACTCACAAATCATTTTTGGCTTAGAAATTTGTGAAAATTAACTAGGGATTGAATGAACAGCTATCCTAAAGCTCTAAGTTATGCTAATTTAAGAGAAATTAGGCAGGTTTGAGGCTGAGGTGGAAGGGAGAAGATGACAAAACAGGAGTTTGAGGCTATCTATACAGACAAGCTTACAAAAAAACAGCGTCTAGTGCTAAGGGAGTTCTTGCAAGATAAGCCAGACCAACAAATCGCTAACTCTCTCACCCCAAAAGTAACGAGGTCGTGTGTCAGCGATCATATTTCAAATATTTGCCAGTCATTTAATATCACAAATGAGCCGGGTGGAGGATATACGCAACGTGAAGAGTTGATTCTATTATTTGTCACATATAAACCTGACTTAGTTTGCCCAGAGTTATTAAAGGAATTCGGGGAAAGAACCCCTGCTCCAAAAGCATTAGAATTGCCAGAAGGGCCAGTGCGATTAAATTCTGAGTTTTATATAGAGCGTTCTAGAATGGAATCTGACTGTTATAAACAGGTTTTAGAGAGGGGGTCAATGATTCGCATTAAAGCTCCCAACTTGATGGGGAAAAGTTCTTTGTTGATTCGCATTATGGAACGCGCAAAAAGCAATAATTATCAGTTAGTGCGTTTAGATTTTAGAGAGGCTGAAAAAGAAATTTTTAGTGATATAAATAAATTTATTAAATGGTTTGGCTTGAATATCAGCCGAGAGCTAAAACTAGAATCTAATATCGATAAATATTTGCAGGCGGGTGGAGGCATTCTTGTGAATTGCAAAAAATACTTTCAATATGAAGTTTTAGAAGCTATAGATAGTCCTTTAGTATTAGCTTTAGAAGAAATAGACTGTATTTTTGCTTATAAGGAAATTTCAGAAGATTTTTTTAGTATGTTACGAAGCTGGTTTGAAGAAACTCGGAAAACGGAAATATGGGAAAACTTGCGAATGGTGCTGCTTTATTCTACAAATGTGTACGTGGAATTACCTTATAATCAATCACCATTTAATGTCGGGTTTGAAGTAGAGTTGACAGAATTTAGCCAGCAAAATATTCTAGATTTAGCCCGCCGCCATCAATTATCTTGGGGAACTGATGAAGTGGCGACATTGATGGCAATGATTGGCGGTTATCCTTATCTGGTACGCAAGGCGCTTTATCATTTGAAGGATTCCAATCTATCTTTAGCAGAAGTTTTGCAAAATGCAGCTACAAATGTGGGAATTTACGGCAAGCATTTGCAGAGTCACTGGGCGAATGTGCAAAATTATTCTGAACTCAAAGCTGCTCTTAAACAAGTTGTTTGTGCAGACAGTGCGGTCAAATTAGAACGGATGCTAGAATTTAAGTTATTGAGTACGGGTTTAGTCAAGCAAAATCAGCATGGTATAACTCCTAGCTGTCGGTTATATCGGGATTATTTTGCAGAAAAATTTCGAGATTAGAGTCTGGAGTAAAACCATATTATGGCGGTTTATCAATATCAAGTTGGTGGCTCTTTAGAGTACGAACATCCTACCTATGTTAAGCGTCAGGCCGACAGCGAACTTTATGACAGTTTGATAGCCGGAGAATTTTGTTATGTTTTGAACTCCCGACAAATGGGCAAATCTAGCTTGCTAGTAAAAACGATGAAACGCTTGCGCGAAAAAGCAGGCTTTAAATGTATTGCGATAGATTTAACAGATATCGGTAGGGAGACTTCAGACTGCTGGTATTTTGGGATTATTTCTGAGTTAGTTCGGGGTGGCGCACTCTCCAGAAAGGTGGATGCTGACAGTTGGTGGCAGCAACGACAATTGCTGTCGCCATCTCAACGATTGAGTCAGTTCATTGAAGATATTTTACTAACAGAGATTTCGCAAAATATTGTTATTTTTATTGATGAAATTGATTCGATTTTAAAGCTGAGCTGGAAAGATGACTTTTTTCTTTTAATTCGGGCTTCTTATAACAAAAGAGCAATTAATTCTGAATATAAGCGCCTTGCCTTTTGTCTGTTGGGAGTTGCGACGCCAGCAGATTTGATTCGCGATAAAGACCGAACACCTTTTAATATTGGCAAAGCTATTGATTTAACAGGGTTTACTTTTGATGAAGCTCGACCTGCTTTAATCCCTGGCTTAATGCTAGAGCGCTCGGAGAAAATATCAGAGAAAATATTAGCTGAGGTTTTTAATTGGACAAAGGGGCAACCTTTTTTGATGCAAAGACTGTGCCGAATGATGGTCTATCAATCGGCCCGTGGGGCTTCTGATGTGAAACGTTTAGTGAAAAAGTACGTCATTAAGAATTGGGAAGCGAATGACGAACAAGAACATTTAAAGACAATTAGAGATCGCTTGCTGCTTGACTATCAAGACCGCACGGCGCTACTGCTCGGTATTTATCAGCAAATACTGACGGATGTGGAGAAGAAAATCTGTGCTGATAATAGTCTCGATCAAAGAAGGTTACAACTCTCAGGATTGGTCGTCAAACGCAACGGATATCTACAAGTTTATAACGAGATATATGCCGAAATTTTTAACTTCGAGTGGGTACAGCAAGAATTAGCGAAACTCCGCCCCTACCAGGAAAACTTCGCCGCTTGGATTGCCTCAAATCGTCAAGATACTTCCCGAATGTTGCGCGGCCAAGCGTTGGATGATGCGTTGCGGTGGAAAGTGGGGAAACGTTTGAGCGATGAGGATAATGATTTTTTAGATGCCAGTCAAGCTGATGAACGTCAAGAACTGAAAAAAAATAATAAATCATTAAGAGAATTCCGTAAACAATTCAGGGAAGTTTTAAAAATTGAAGAAGCTGGACGCAATGCCTTAAAGCTTTTTCAATCGGATGGAAAGCAAATAGAAGCCTTGCGGATAGCTATCAAAGCAGGAGAAGATTTAAAGAAGTGGATACCAGATAATCCGCCGCTTTCCGAATATCCCGTTACCAATCCTCTGTTAGTTTTGCAGAATATTCTTGCTAAAATCCGCGAAGAGTACCAGTTTGTCGGACATAATTCTTTGGTAACAAGTGTCAGTTTTAGCCCGACAGGGGATGCGATCGCTACTGGCTCAGATAACAACACCGCGAAATTGTGGGACTTGCAGGGTAACTGCTTGGTAACATTCACCCGACATAATAACTCGGTAAGAAGTGTCAGTTTTAGCCCCACAGGGGATGCGATCGCTACTGCCTCAATGGACAACACCGCGAAATTGTGGGACTTGCAAGGCAACTGCTTGGTAACATTCACCGGACATAATAACTGGGTATGGAGTGTCAGTTTTAGTCCCACAGGGGATGCGATCGCTACTGCCTCAATGGACGGCACAGCCAAATTGTGGGACTTGCAGGGTAACTGCTTGGTAACATTCACCGGACATAATAACCTGGTAACAAGTGCCAGTTTTAGCCCGACAAGAGATGCGATCACTACTGCCTCATATGACAAAACTGCGAAATTGTGGGACTTGCAGGGTAACTGCTTGGTAACATTCACCGGACATAATGACCCGGTAACAAGTGTCAGTTTTAGCCCCACAGGAGATAGGATCGCTACTGCCTCATATGACAAAACTGCAAAATTGTGGGACTTGCAGGGTAACTGCTTGGTAACATTCACCGGACATAATAACTGCGTAAGAAGTGTCAGTTTTAGCCCCACAGGGGATGCGATCGCTACTGCCTCAGATGACGGCACCGCCAAATTGTGGGACTTGCAGGGCAATTGCTTGGTAACATTCACCGGACATAATAACTTGGTATGGAGTGTCGGTTTTAGCCCGACAAGAGATGCGATCGCTACTGCCTCATATGACAAAACTGCCAAATTGTGGGACTTGCAGGGTAACTGTGTGGTAACATTCACCGGACATAATTATTCGGTAACAAGTGTCAGTTTTAGCCCGATAAGAGATGCGATCGCTACTGCCTCATATGACAACACCGCGAAATTGTGGGACTTGCAAGGTAACTGCTTGGTAACATTCACCGGACATAATTATTCGGTAACAAGTGTCAGTTTTAGCCCGACAAGAGATGCGATCGCTACTGCCTCAGATGACAACACCGCGAAATTGTGGGACTTGCAGGGCAACTGCTTGGTAACATTCACCGGACATAATTATTCGGTAAGAAGTGTCTGTTTTAGCCCCACAGGAGATAGGATCGCTACTGCCTCATCTGACAAAACTACCAAATTGTGGGACTTGCAGGGCAACTGCTTGGTAACATTCACCGGACATAATAACCCGGTAAGAAGTGTCAGTTTTAGCCCCACAGGATATGCGATCGCTACTGCCTCATCTGACAAAACTGCCAAATTGTGGGACTTGCAGGGCAACTGCTTGGTAACATTCACCGGACATAATGACTCGGTATGGAGTGTCAGTTTTAGCCCCACAGGATATGCGATCGCTACTGCCTCAATTGACAACACCGCGAAATTGTGGGACTTGCAGGGCAACTGCTTGGTAACATTCACCGGACATAATAACCCGGTAACAAGTGTCAGTTTTAGCCCCACAGGGGATGGGATCGCCACTGCATCACAAGACGGCACTGCCAAATTGTGGGACTTGCAGGGGAATTTACTGGCTGACTTTAGTGGCTATAAGGGCAATTTGCTCAAAGGTGAGGCTGATTTTGTGGAGTTTAAAATTCCGATTTATAGTATTTGTTTTAGTCGGGACGGGAAGTTTTTAATAACTGGTTCGCAGGATGGAAAGGTGCGCTTTTGGCCGATCGAAAGTTTGGACGAGTTGTTGGCGAGGGGGAGGAAATGGCTTGGTGAGAAAATTTAACCGCCGATCCGCGCGGATGATTTGAATTTAGCAAAGATTTTACGATTCTTTTTCACTTGTTCAAAATGCTATTAGCTTTACCCACTTTAGACACCCGAATTATTGAATAATGCGGGTATCTAGCAGACTACAAGCCGGAAATTTAAAAGTCAAGATTTATTAAGATTTTACAAAAAGGCGATGACAAATCACAAATCATGTATCTAAAATAAGAGACAATTTGACCCGGAAACTGAAGGTAAGAAAATGTCTGAACTTAGACAAAATCTAATTACCAGAGATTGGGTAATCATCGCCACCGAACGGGCGACAAGACCGGATCAATTCGCCAACAAAAAAAAGTGGACAGCAGCAGTGCCACCGCACCGCGCCGATTGCCCGTTTTGTGTGGGAAATGAGGAAGACGGAACCTTAGAAACTTGCCGTTTGGGCGATCGCGCTGACTGGAAAGTCAGGGCAATTTATAACAAATATCCCGCCCTCTCCCCGACAGCAGAATGGATGAGGATATCATCGGGCATTCACCGCACGATGGCGGGAATTGGCGTTCACGAGGTAATTGTCGAACACCCGCGGCACGATTTGACGACAGCTTTGTTGAGTGTTGAAGAAGTTGCAAACATACTTTTAGTATACCGCCAGCGCTATGTAGAAATTAGAAAAAATCCCCACATTGAAACAATTATTATCTTCAAAAATCACGGGGAAACTGCTGGAACTTCTCTCGAACACCCCCACTCGCAGATAGCCGCGACGCCGGTTGTACCCAGCCAATTTCGCAGCCGCATCGACGAAGCTATTAGATATTTTGATGACACGGGAGAATGTCTGTTTTGCCGGACTTTGGAAGATGAATTAGCGGCGAAGGAAAGAGTGATTTGTGAGAGTGAACATTTTGTAGCTTTTATCCCTTACGCTGCACTTTCACCGTTTCACACTTGGATTTTTCCGCGCCGCCATTCCTCTTCGTTTGATGAAATTACTGATGCGGAACTTACGGATCTTGCTTATACTTTGAGAACTGTACTGGCTAAGTTTTATTACGGATTGAACAATCCCGATTACAACTATAATATTCGATCGGTGCCGATCGCCCAACGGGCAACAAAATACTTTCACTGGTATATCGCAATTATTCCCAGAGTCACCAAGCAAGCTGGGTTTGAGTTGGGCAGCGGGATGTTTATCAATACTGCTTTGCCCGAAGAAAGTGCGGCGTTTTTGCGATCGATCGAAATTCCTAGCGACAGTAATTTCCCCCCCATCTAAAGTATCCTACATCACAATAGTCAAATTTACTTCAAATTGGGGTGGAAATGCACGCAGGCAGTCTGAATTGCGAGTCTGTGTTGGGGGAGGAAAGTGATATTATTTGAGATTTGATATTTGAGATTAAAAAATTGGGGATAACGAACGATCTAAGGGTTTAGATCACCCGGCTACAGTTGCATTCTTTTGTGAAAGTGGTATCATTTACGAGCTCAACTTATGAAGGTACAAATACTTAGGCACTGTACCAAACTCACAATAAACTTTCGACATACTGCCAGCCGTCGTCGCTAAAAGTAGCTCTCAACATATCTCTAATTTTGGCATCGATCGATAATATCCCCTCGCCCGAATCACCATTCTCGCCGATTTCGCAACTGTCTTCAGACATATGTTCTTGGATGTGGGCCAGAGTATGGGCGAAATTAGCCAGAAAATAATGTTCGTGTACCCACGCTGTCGGATCTGGTATTTCTGCACTCCCAAAAGCTCGATCGACTAAATCTTTTTTGGCAACATCGTCAGTCTGGTTTTTCATGTTGAGTTCGATTTAGGTAGAACTGGTAACTTATCCTATTTTAAGCTTAATTGTCAACAGGATGGCGATCCCGATCGACCACAGCAGTGACAAATTTGTGTCGTTTGTGCGATCGCGATCCTAATTTTTTTGGCGATCGCGTGTTATCATTTTACCTCAAACTCGGTGGTCAATAATGTTCACATTGAGCAGAATACACTTGGGAATCATTCCGTGAACTCCTTTTTGAGGATTGTTGACAGCCTGCGTAATCCGAAAATTTACCGCGATTGAGCACAAAACATAAGCCTCTTCTTCTTTGAAACCTGCAAACTTTTGCAACCAATAAACCGTCTGTTTGACCGCCATCTCAAACGCTTCATCTAATGTTCTACCAAATCCCATAATTACAATATGAGTGGGCGTTTCAGCAAACGGAAACATCAAAATAAAATCCTTGCGTAAGATGATTTGAATAGTCCCGTTCATCGAAGTTTCTATAGCAGTACCGTCAACTTCACCGTCTCCTTGTGCCGAATGTCCGTCGCCGATGGACAGTAAACAGCCGCGCAGAAAAACAGGTAAAAATAACCGCGTTCCTGCTTGCAGTTCCTGATTGTCCATATTGCCGCCGTAGCGCTCTGGAGGAATAGAAGAACGGTTGATTTCGGCATTGGCGACGCCGATAATTCCAAAAAAAGGACGCAGGGGAATCCCAAGGCGGCTACCTGGGGGAAATTCCGCAGTTTTTTGCTGTAAATCTAGCGGAATAAACCGCAATTTAGGTTCGGAAAAATATTCAGGTAATGCTCCCCATCCGGCACGAATTGCATTAAATCCGACTGGCAAACTTGGGTAAACCTCTTCAATGTGAATTTCTAAAACGTCTCCCGGTTCGGCATTGTTAACATAAATCGGGCCTGTCAGCAAGTGGGGCCCGGGGCCAACTTTGCGGTGGGGAGGCAAATTCTGACAAATATCTAAAAATTCCGGCGTCAGAAATTCGGGCGGGGCCTTGTCAGCAACATAATATCCTGAATAGGTTTCGATGTCGATGCGATCGCCCGAATCGACGATTAAAGCAGGTTCGATATTTGGAGAGAAACCGCCCAAGTGTACGGTGTTGCAGTTAGCCTTGAGAAGGTGGCGAGTCATGGGATTTTAGATTTTAGATTTTAGATTGAAGGAAGGGTGTTAAGAATGTTATATAGCAAGTCTCAAGCATTTTTGATAAAGATTTTTTTTAATGAACCGCAGAGGGCGCAGAGAGCGCAGAGAAAGAAAGTGGAGAGATAAGAAGATATCAAAAAAGGGTTGAGGTTTATTATATCTGAGATATTCTACTAATTTCTTAACTTTTTGATAACCTTGGTAGTTTAAAATTTCGAGTCGAGAATCGAAAATCGATTGCTGTTTTTTCTGCTTACTAATGACTTATGGCTAATTAATTATGTTGACGCCATTGCCAGATAAATTAGAAAATTCTAGAGATTTACCCCGCAATCCCTGGTTTTTTGCCGTCCTCTTTCTGATTGTCCTATTGCTAGGTTTCATTATGCAATCTTACCTCAACCAACCTCAGCTTTTAACCGATCCGTTTCTGCAACTCCCAACAGCAAACTCGGTGCGAGTTGTCTGGTTTACCGAGTTTGCCGGTACTCGCAACACGGTTGCTTACGGCGAAAATTTGAGTTTAATTGCGGCTGCAAATACTACCAAGCTAAGCCGCACTCGCGAAGACAAAGACTCTCACATTTCCGATGAAATCAAACAAAGCATAATTGCCAGCAATCCAATTGTCCGCGACATCTGGCGCCACGAAGCAGAAGTCCCCAACTTAAGGCCCGGTGTTCGCATTCCTTATCGAGTCACCAGCGAAAGGAAAGATGGCGCATCTGTCAGCAGCAAAATATTCACTCTTTCTCCGACACCAGCAGCAGGAATTGCGCTCAAAATTCTCCTCACTTCCGACCATCAATTGATGCCTATGACAGCAGCAAATCTCCAGAAAGTAACCGAAACAATTGGGAGAGTTGACGCGGTTTTTATGGCAGGGGATTTAATTAATATACCCGATCGCGCTTCTGAATGGTTTGACGACTACCAAGGCCGCGCCTTCTTTCCCGCGCTGCAAGGTCGGGCATTTTCCGAACTCGACAAAAACGGCATCAAAACCGTTTACAGCGGCGGCGAACTGATCCAACACGCGCCTTTATTTCCCGCCATTGGCAATCACGAAATCATGGGTAGGTATTCAAATAGCAGCACACTCTACGAGCAGTTTCACGATCCTTTTCCCCGCGCCGCTGCTGAGAAAATATACGCTCAACGTGCTGCATCTTTGAATCCCAATAATGACCCTTCTGTGCGGGAAATAGGGCTGAAAAACAATAGTTTTAATAGCGATACCTATGACGAGATTTTCAATTTACCGGGAGGCAAAAATTACTATGCTGTGACTTTTGGGGACGTGCGATTAGTGACTTTATACGTTGCGAATATCTGGCGGACTCCGAATTTAGAGCCGGGTGCGAGAGGCAGGTATCGCGAACGGGACGAAGATTTTAATAATCCCGAAAAATGGGGCTACGGACAGCATATTTTTGAGCCGATTGTCAAGGGCAGCGCTCAATATAATTGGCTGCAACAAGAGTTAAAGAGTGCGGAATTCCAGCAGGCAAAATATAAAATTGTGATGTTTCACTACCCGCCACATTCTCTGGGTGACAATATTGTACCTGCTTATACCGAGCCAGTGCAAATAGTCGATCGCGCTGAGAATGGCGAGATTAAAATGGTGCGTTACGAGTATCCGAAACAGCAAGATTATCTGATTCGGGATGTAGTGCCGCTACTAGAAACAGCCGGGGTGCAGTTGGTATTTTACGGACATTCGCACTTGTGGAATCGGTTTGTAAATTCCAGCGGAATGCACTTTTTGGAGACTTCTAATGTTGGCAACAGTTACGGTGCTTTTGCGGGGGAAAAGCGCCGATTTGTGCCGCCGGCATATCGGGAAGATTACAGCGCTATTGGAGACCCGAACGGATTAGAACCTGTGGTGCCGACTGTTGCGCCTTTGTTGGGAGAAGACGGGCGGCCGCTGCCGTATATTGATAGCAACGATATTACGGCTTTTACTATTTTTGATACGGGGGAGGGTACGGTTAGCAGCTACTATTTTGATACGCGGGAACCCGATTCGGAAGTGGTGAAGTTTGATGAGTTTAAGTTGAAAAATTCGTAAATTAATTTAGTAGGGACAGGGCAGTGTTCAAAGGTCTCAGCTTAAGACTAAAACCCTCTATTTCTCTCGTTTATATCCAAGTCTCGCTCCCCCTGAATCCCCCTTAAGAAGCAGGGTGGATTAATTGTCGCAGGAGCAATGTATTATAGAAGAGGCGATCGGGTATTTGGAACTTGTAAGACTATCAAGTCATGGAGTGCATCAACAATGAATTTAATTGAAGCAATTAAATCTGTTCCCGACCATCGACAACCGAGAGGAATCAGACATCCTTTATGGCTGATACTAACAATAACTTTATTAGGCAGTTGTACGGGATATTGGGGCTATAAGCCCTTGGTTGATTTTACCACAAATCATCGAGCCACCCAGAAGTGTTGAAAGTGAATAAATAAGTAATAAAAATTGCCCAAAATCTGTTAAAATTGGGCTAAAGATGAAAAACTATCTATTAATAATGATTGTCAATCACTTTTCCAAGATTGTCAAATATATCCTCAAAGGGCTAGCAAAAAATGATTATCCAGTTTTGAATAGCAGCCTTTTTGTCGAGTGTGGGTTAGCTTATGTCCTGGATAATAGCTTAACTCGTCAAGCGCGATTTGTTTAAACGAATAAACCCTACAGGATTTGAGGTTGATATTTCAACATTTTCCCTCTACTCGCCTTGAGTTTTCCTATTTCTTGTTCTAGCTCTAAAATTATGGAGTTTAGTTTAATTGTGACGCTCGCCTGAAAGACAATGATTTCCACCAGTTGTTCCGGAGCCAACTGTATCAGGATTTCACGGTCTAGTTCAAGAGGGAGGTTTTTTTGCATAATTGTAATATTCCGCCGAGAATGTCACACTTGTCAATACCCTCTGACCTGAATCCTTACACCGAATGTCTATGAGCCAATCTACGCAATTCAACAGAGAATGGCTGTTAAAGGCATCTTAAATTAGTGGGATTTGTCAGCAGAAAGAGCAGCCTGAACATCTTGATAAACAGAGCGTAAATGCTGGAGTAACTCTTGTTGGGACAACTCATGAATCTGAAGCTCTCTGATCAAGAACGCCAGCCTTTGTAAGGCACCATTGTGAATTTCTGCCTCAAGCAGCTCTATTAACTGTTGCTGTGTTAGCAGTTGTTGTTCCAAACAACGCATTCGTCGCCACCAACAAAGTCCATAATAGACAACGCACGCAATTAATCCCGCTGTACCAAACATAATTAGGCTGGATACAAGAGTTATCTTATCCATTAGTCTTCCTCCTTCCCTGCTTCATCAAAAAAAAGGTGAAGTCTAACCAGACTTCACATGGCTTAAATTAGGAATTGCTAAGTCAGCCTTATTAACTTTTCCGGAGTGCTTATTCTAGAACTGACTAGGTATTATTCCTAACAATTCCATCAGCGCTTAAAGCGAAAATTGATGGGTTTTAACAGTGGCTTCGGAATCAGGCATGGGGTTTTTATACCGCACCGCCGATTTCAGGTTTCCCAAAAATTTTCGCTCTAGGTGGCGCGAAGCTACAAATTAGCAATTGCAGCATTTAACGCCAGGAGTTGTTCATCTGTTTTATCCAGCCTGCTTTTTGTCCGAGTTGTCTGGTCTGCGAAGGACAAATAGTCTTTTAAGGCTTGTTGTTGCACGGCTTGCAGTTCGGGTGTAGGTAGAGGTTTACGCAATTCATTGGGAATAGCGTCGTTAAAGAGATGGCTCACCAGTTGAGAGTACAATCTAACTTCAGAGTTCCTGACGTTATCTAATTCCTGCTTTCCTCTAGCTGTACTGTAGTTGTAAAGTTCTGCTTCCATACCTTTGGTTTGAATATCGATGGTGCCAGAACGCCAGAAGTTATAAGCTCCTAGTTTCGCTTTGTCTGTGCGATATCCAATCACATGATTTGGAGCATCGCCGGCGAGTAGCAAAGCGCCCAACAAATCTAAGATCAGTTCATCTGTCGTATGAAGAATGTAAGGGCGACCTGACGCATTTGGTTGGCGCAGGATTTGGGCAATATCCAAGCGCGTCTTTAAATGTGAAAATGCCCCTTGGGTACGCCATCTATTATCTCCACTAGCGAGGGTAAGTAACAAGGGAACAACATCTACGCTAGAGCAAAGTTGTGTCCGTTCTGTTCCTGGGGTGGAAACCCACTGTTTAGTTGGGTCTTTGATGTAAAGAGGAACGTTAATTGATTCTTCATAAACACCAGCACTTTTACCGCGCAACCCGTGAGAACCGCCATACTCGCCGTGGTCTGAGGTAAACACGACGATCGTATTTTGGGCAAATGGGGATTTTTCTAACATATCAAGTGCTTTCCCGATTTCAGCGTCCACAAATTGTTGGAATAGTAGGTATGAATCCAACAGTTTCAGCCAGGGTTCTCCGAATTTTGGCGGTAAGTAGCCAGCCCCTAAGTTTCCTGCTCGGCGGAATGCTTCTTGCAAGCGGGGCTTTTTCGCTAAGCCGATGGGGTTTTCAAAGTTGGGAATTCTATCTTTGAAGACACTTGGCGGGTTGCTTTCTGCGGGTATGTCCTTCGTCCCTTGGGGGTACCAAGAAATGTCATGGGGGTTGATTAAGCTGATGGTCGTACACCAAGGAGTATTTTTGGCCTTGTTGGAATTGAGCCACTCGGCGAACTGTGCGGTGGCTTGAATCCCTTGAGGAGGCGTACCGCCTTTGACAATATAAGGGTCTACTTCTAAACCTTCTCCGGGATTACCATTGGGGGAAGGATAAGTTCCTCCACTAAATCCGTAGGGTTCCAGGGAATTTCCGGTGGATAAATGCCATTTACCGAACCACCACGTACTGTAACCAAAGTTGTCTCGCAACAGTTTTCCCCAGGTAGGAAAGCCAGGATTAAGACTTGGCGCTGGCGCTGGAAAGAGTATGCTACTACTCTCACCACCCTCATTCAAATGCGTATCCATCACAAATGTTTGCTGGGAGTATAAACCTGTCACCAATGTGCCGCGAGCCGCCGTGCAGGCTGTTGCTGCTGTATAGTACCGCGTGAAGTTGACTGAACTCTTTCGCAATTTCGCGATCGCGGGTAGATATTTGTCGAGAGTGGCTTGTGCTGGAAACCATTGGGGAGTGCGTAGTTGGTCTACGACAATCACAAGGATATTGGGCTTTTTATATCCCGATGTTTGTGCAATTGCCGGAGTGTCGGATTTATTCAGAAGCTGAGATCCAAGTAGCGCAGCTCCTGTCAAACCTGTTGCTGATAGAAATGTTCGTCTTTTCATCTTCTTGATTTAATTTTACAAAACATAAGAATTTTGTCCGGTGAAGTCTAATCAGACTTTACCCTGGCTAGGCATTAGTAATTGCTTTGTCAGCCGTGTTAGCTTTTTAAGAGCGCGTCTTCTAGAATTGTCCAGGTATTATTGCCAACAATGCCATCAGCACTTAAATGGAAATCGGATTGAAATTGTTTCACTCGCGTCGCGGTTGTATTGCCAAAGTTGCCATCTACAGCAATCGTCGTTGTCCCTGATTTCCCTTGTCTTTTGGCTTGATTGAGCCGCGCCTGTAGATATTTCACTTCCGAAGGATTGTTGCTAGAGCTTTGGCTCAAGGTGGAGTGCTGCTTCTGGGAATAAGGGACAATGGCGTCGAGGTAACTCCAAGTTGGTGACCCAACGATGCCATCAACTTTTAGACAGCAATCGGCTTGAAATTTCTTGACGTATTCTTCAGTAATATCGCCGAAGTAGCCATCAACAATAATAGAGCTGTGGTAGAAAAGATTGAGTTGTTCTTGCAGGTATTTAACGTCACTATTGTTGCTACCTTTGCTTAAGGTGTTGTAAGCTTTCATCGTTTTATTTCCTGAAATTGATGTGTGTTTTCTTTGATGATTCCAGTATCGAAAAACTAGGCAGGCAAAAGCATTGGTAGTTTCAGACAAGTTGAGTTGGTATTTTCGGTCATCAGCATTGCAGTTTTCGGTAATGAGCTGATAGGGCCTCACCTTTCTAGGATTAATTGCTAGCCGCTGTAAGCGTCTCTCGCGGGCGTAAGATCGAATTGTTGCGTCAGGTATAGGTAATGTCCCATAACTTCACCCAAGAACAGCAAGTAGAGATTCTGATTGTTGATGACCATCGCCTGCTTCTCAATGGAACGATTAGTCTGGTTGGCGATCGCTTTCCTAGGGCACAAATCCGCTCTTGCCAAACCGTCCAGGACGCTCTAACCGAAGTGAGAAAGCATTTGCCTGACCTGGCGATTGTGGATTTGTCCCTTCCAGAGATATCAGGAACGGCTGCCAATGTTGAGCAGGGATTGGGGTTGCTCAAGGTCTTGATGCAGGATTATCCCCAGCTAAACCTGATGGTGCAAAGCAGTAACGTCAAGGCATTGATTCGCATCATGCCTGAAATTGACAATCATCAGGGCGGATTTACGATCGCAGACAAAAGCGTGCCAATAGATACCTTCCTGACCCGGATGGAGTGGGCTATGCAAGGGTTAACCCATACCAAAGACCTGCAAACCGACTTGGAAGTGAAACCCGAATGGTTGGAGGTAATGCGACTCGCTTTTGAGGAGGGACTTCAGGATAAAGCGATCGCCCAAACTATGCACAAGTCCGAACGGATGATTCGCCACTATTGGTCTAAGATTCAGGATGCACTGTCAATCTACCCGGAAGAAGGTAAAAATATGCGGGCACAAACCCAAATTCGTGCCCGTAAAATTGGATTAATTGATTAAACAAGCAATGTCTACGGTTAATGAGCCATACAATATTTTAATTTTAAAGCGCCGAGTCGTGCTAGCAATGTTGAGTTTGGCGACGGTTGGCGCAACTATTGCTACATTTCTGCACCGACTGCAACCACACCCTCGTACCATTTATCTAATTACACCTCCGTTGTTGGCGATCGCCTGCCTGCTTTTACTGATTCGTCTCTACAAAAAACCAGAGAGCTTGCAACAAGTGATAAATCTGGCTTTACTTGCAGGGGTACTGTTCGTAGTGGTTCCCAGTTGGTTATATACCCTACAAGCGATCGTCTCATCGGACACCACCCTCGTAGGTAGTCTGCCCCCCGTAACACCAGCGTTATTCGTGTTGACACTGGTGATGCTGATCGCCCTGCGTCGCCGCCAGCAATTGGTTATTGCAACTCTCATCGCTTGGATTGCGATCGCTGCCCCAATTCTCACCTATTTGCTGCTGCACCCGTCAGAACTTCACACTTCGCGAGGCTTAGATTTATTCATCTCCCTCGGCCCAACAATGGGGATACAAATTCTCCTGATTCTGTTTTATAATCGCGTCCAAGATATCGTCCAGGGCTTATATACCGAGCGTCTCCAATACTATGCTCAAATTGTCGAGCGACAGGCGATTCGTCAGCAGGCAATGGAACAAGCCTTCACGCAAATCCACAATGGCCCTTTGCAAACCTTAGCTCTCCTCCTGCGGGATATGCAGCAAGAACAGATGCCATCTCAACAATTGTTCCAACGCTTGCATAGCCTGAATGCAGAGATCCGGGCAGTGGGGCGCAGTCTCACCGATGAAGCGGATTCAGAGCAACACTCAGCAACCGTTTTAACCAGCCTAGAACCCCCTAATTCCGAACAAACTCTCCGTCTGGGGGAAGGGACTTGTATCGATCTCAACCGCCCCCTGCATAATTTGTTGTATGAAGTTTATGCCATTACTTTGAAGCGCAATTTGCCTTATTTCCAGACCATTCAAGTCAAAGTGCGGAATTTCGCCCCCATCGAGCAAACTAACCTCACCTTGGAGAGAAAGCGGGATTTCTGTTTGTGGTTAGAGGAAGCTTTATATAACGTGGGGAAACACGCTCTTGGAACAACTCGAATTGTCTTGACGGGAGAACATCAGCAGGGGCAATATGTTCTCAAGGTGCAAGACAATGGCCCTGGACTTAAACCCGAACAAGGACAACAGGGAACAAAACACTCTCAAATTTTGGCTCAACGATTGGGGGGACAGTTTCGACGAGAATCTTTGCCCAAGGGAGGGGTGATGTGCGAACTTTCTTGGTTAGTGAAGCCATAGCTATTGTTGAATTGGATTGGGTTTTACTTCTGGCCCAAGTTAGGGGAGACTGTCCTGTTCTTAACAATGGTGCAAAATTTCAGATTAAACTTTCTCTTTCGCAGGCGGAACCAAACCAGTTTTATTCAAACCCGCATCAATCTGCCTGAGCAATTTAAAATCGTCTTCGGGTAAAGAATTAACAGGCGAGTGTTTTTCCAGAAACGAGAATGCTTGGCGAAATTCACGCGGCCGGGAGTCGATCGCACTATCGAAGTGACAAGGTACAATCCTTTGAAAGTCCCAAGTCGCCACTTTATCCACCCAATCGAGAGTTTCCCTCGGCGCGCGGTTGAGAATCAATGTCTGCAAAATCGGCGCGACAAACAACCGCCCTCCTCCCCGCAAAGCCTCAAACGATCGCACCCAATGTGTTTTCCACTTGAACGGATACAATCCGAAATAAGCTTTCCTAGAGCGTTCTGGCGCTTTGCGGGCGCTGGCAAATACCTCCGACCACGGCGGCACTTCCAGCACGCTGGGGCTAAAATACATGGCAAATAAGGCGATTCTCTGCCACCCTTTGCGCCGATTTTCGTGGGTGTCTGCCACGGTGTCCGAGGCGCTGTCTTTGGCGTGAAACAGCAGCGGGTACGAGTCGAGTTGCACGATCGCCGGCGGATTTTCGGGAATGGAAACCACGGAATCTGTTAACATCAGCGTGCGCGATCGCCTGTGAAATAACGCAACTTCAGCAAATCTGCCCAAACCGAGGTCGAGGGGACCGAGAATTGCCCAGTCAAATTGATCGGCTAACGGCGTGTTGCTGCTGTCAAAGGGCAGTACAGACGTGCGTTTCGCCGGCAAACCCAGCCAACTCAGCGGCAAATTCACGGGGAAACTCCACTGCTGGGGCGCCACCAACACCTGCGCTTCGGGAAAACACCTCGCGAAGGGGCCGACAAAAACTTTGTGCTCGATGCCCGAAACCGTTGTCAGCAGGATGTACTTCACCTCGCCGTGCTCTGCTACTAACTCTTTTACCAAGCGGATGCACTCAGGAGTCGGTGCAACGGGGGCGTAGACGAGAAGGCCTTCGGGTTCTAGTTTAATTACAGTCATCCGAATCGGCACGACAACGTAAAAAATGCCTTGTAGTTGGTCAAAAGTCCAGATTGTGTCCTTGACTATTTCCTTGCGGATGGTGCGCCGCTTGCTGTAGGGATAGAGGGGGACGACCGGCCAAAAGGCCCAAGAATAGTCCCGAGAATCAATCTGTGCTGATGTTGGTATGCCTTCGCCCTCTGCCACTCCGCGACTCCTTGCCGATTTTTTTGTACGTGCGTGCGATCGAACTATTTTTATCTTATTTCACTCGTGTTGCGCGGATTCGAGGAGTTGAAAAGGGGTTATGGGCTATCGGGCTTTTGGAATACTCAAGCAAGAATTACGCATGGGGGCTAGAAACCCGGTTTCTACGAGTTTCGGGACCAGCCACGAGAAATAGAAGGAAGAAACCGGGTTTCATCAGGCCTGGGTGCGAGAACTATTAAACCAACTGTTCAGGATCAGTGCCTAGTTCCCGCAACCGCGCCGCTAGTCTTTCCTCTCGCTGTTGAGATTCTGTCAGTTGCTGTTGAGATGCTATGAGTTGCTGTTGAGATTCTATCAGTTGCCGTTCCGCCGCCGTTGCTCTTTCACCCGGACTCAAAATCAACCCTCCTTGGGCCGTAAACCACCGCAACCACAACCGATTCATACTCTTATAACTGCCTTGCCACCAACCTAAACTCAACTGCAATTCAGGAATAAATAACCGCCCATCAATTAATTTTGCAGGTTCATAGTGGCCTCCTACAAGATGAAAAGCTCGCAATTCATCCGTGTAGCGACTGAACACAAAATAGTAAGGAATCCGCAAAATTTGTTCATAAACTTGCCACTTAGTCGGCGGTTCCCCAGCTTGCTGAACAGTCCGCCCTAAATCTTCATCTTCTTCAGTTCCCGGCGATAGCAATTCCACCACCACAAACGGATTTACCCGTTCTTGCCAAACTACATAACTCAAACGCATATCGCGCCCTTGATAAAGCCTTGGCACACCAACCGCAGCAAACCAATCCGGGCGTTTATGCCAGCGCGGTTGTGTTGCATCGTAATACAAATTTAGGTCACTCGCTGTAAAGACTTGTTCCGCATCCCATCCCGGCGGCAAAAACGTGAATTCCAAGAGTTGCGGCTGATCTAAATGAAATGTATCTGGCAAACCGAGCTCCTTTGGGTCTTCGCTAGGTAAATCATACATTGTTGGCAAACTCTGCCGGGGGTCTAAAGGCGGTTCAGCTTGAGCAGGCGGGTAAGTCGGGAATGTCATAATGAATTCTGAGGTTGCTTATCCTGATATGATTATAGCCTTGTGAGAATGTCTGGCATTTCCAAAGAATTCCCATTAACTCTCAATCTCAAATCTCAAATCAAAACTCCTAAATCGATATGACTCAAAACTACCGCATCACTCTTTTACCAGGAGACGGCATCGGCCCTGAAATTATCGCTGTGGCGGTAGATGTCCTGAAACTTGTCGGCCAACAATTGGACATCGGCTTTGAATTTCAAGAAGCTTTAATGGGCGGCGCTGCTATTGACGCAACAGGCAATCCGCTGCCAGAAGAAACACTGGAAAAATGCCGCAACTGCGATGCAGTATTGTTAGCAGCAATTGGCGGTTACAAGTGGGATAATTTGCCCCGGGAACAGCGGCCGGAAACGGGATTATTAGGACTGCGCGCCGGATTGGGCTTGTTTGCAAATTTGCGTCCGGCGACTATTTTACCGCAATTGGTTGATGCTTCTAGTTTGAAACGGGAAGTTGTCGAAGGCGTGGATATTATGGTCATCCGCGAACTCACAGGCGGCATTTATTTTGGCAAACCGAAAGGTATTTTTGAGACGGAAACAGGCGAAAAACGTGGTGTCAATACGATGGCTTACACCGAGTCGGAAATTGACAGAATCGGGCGAGTGGCTTTTGAGACGGCCAGGAAGCGGGGGAAAAGGCTGTGTTCCGTTGATAAAGCGAATGTTTTGGATGTTTCGCAACTGTGGCGCGATCGTATTATTGCCCTTTCTTCAGAATACCCTGATGTCGAACTTTCTCACCTCTACGTTGACAACGCAGCCATGCAGTTAATTCGCTGGCCGAAACAGTTCGATACAATTGTCACCGGCAATTTATTCGGCGACATTCTTTCCGATGCGGCGGCGATGCTAACTGGTAGTATTGGGATGCTGCCTTCTGCTAGTTTGGGAGCAAGCGGGCCGGGAGTTTTTGAACCCGTGCACGGTTCCGCACCAGACATCGCCGGACAAGATAAAGCAAATCCCATCGCCCAAGTTTTAAGCGCGGCAATGATGCTGCGCTACGCCTTAAATCAGCCGGAAGCTGCTAATAAAATCGAGCAAGCAGTTGTCGAAGTTTTGGATCGGGGTTATCGCACTGGTGATATCATGTCGGAAGGCATGAAACTCGTCGGCTGTCGGGCAATGGGCAATGCTTTAATTGAAGTTTTGCAAGCTTAATCTCGCTTGTTACTCGTTCCCCGGCAGAGCCTGGGAACGCATTTCAAGAGGCTCTGCCTCCATTAAAACAAAGCAAACGAGACATCAAGTTGGAGGCAGAGCCTCCGGATATTAATTACCAGCCAGAGCCTGGTAACTAGATTTTTTTTAGTTTAATGTTCCGCTGTCAAAAGATGGAATTGCTCGGTATCGATGCGATTTGCTTGATACAAAGTTTGAGCTATTTCCGAAAGCGCTAACACAGAATGTGCGCGATAACCGTTGGCTTTCATCTTATCTTTAACTCCCTGTTCGTGGTCGATTAATACCACGATATCTTCCACATTCAAGCCAGCCGATTTTAACTTAGCCGCCCCTTCCATTACGCTTTTGCCACTAATCAAAATGTCATCGACTACGACAATGGTTTCTCCTGCCTGAAAATGCCCCTCAATTAATTTGCCCGCACCGTAAGTTTTCACCTCCTTGCGCGGGAAAATCATCGGGCGTTCCATCCGCAATGCTAAACCGGTTGCTGTGGGTAAAGAACCGTAGGGAATTCCCGCAATGCGATCGAATTTTAAGTTTTTAAGAATGTCTGCATAAGCGCTGACAATTTGGTGGAAAATCTGGGGAATTGAGATAATTTTTCGCAAGTCGATGTAATATGGAAATACGGCGCCCGATGCTTGTACGTGGTCGCCAAAAACTACGCAGCCGATGTCATAAAGTTGCAAGATTAAATCGCGGTGAGGTTCCTGTTGCAAAAAGCAAACATCCGGCAGCCACAATTCGCAAGTGGGACTACCTTCGATCGCCTTTAGCCTCTGTTGATTAATATTATCCCGCAATTTCTCAATTTCTAGGCGCGGCTCTTTCCCCGCTAATAAACTCGGGGGGACGGGCAGCAGCAAACCTTCACCATTCTTGCTTAAACCAGTCGCCAGCAGTTGTGCGAGGTCGTTTTCCTCTGTGAGGTCAATTTCTTCGGCGATGTCTCCTTCGAGTAAAATTAGGCGTTCAGGAGCAGCTTGGCGGATGCGCGCCAACATATCCGGCATTACTCCTACTTCTAAACCGACTTTTTCGGGAGTTCCCCAAGTTTGAGAAAGTCGGACTAATTGCAAGTACAAAGGGTTTTCTGGCGTCGGGTATTCTTGCACAGCCTCGGCTGAGGGGTTGGCGGTGGCACAGAGTACAAAAACAGTTTTTCCGGCGTATAACAAAAAAGGCGCTACTTGGTCGAATCCGGCATAGGGACTTAAGGTAATAGCGTCAACTCGCCAGTCTTGAAATACAATTTTGGCAAACACTGTGCTGGTATTTAAATCGCAGTGTTTGGCATCTAAAATTACTGGCAGGTGAGAGGGAATAATTGTTAAAATTTCTTGCAGCAATGCCCAACCGGGAATACCGAGAGATTGGTAAAAACCGAGGGTGATTTTGCAAGCACAAATTAAATCGGCTGTTTGGTCGATCGCACTTTTTAGCTTGGCCAACAAATCAGTTACAAAACTTTGAGTTTCCTCCCCAGTCATAGAAACCACCGGGGCCAAGGTTTCCGGGTCTGGATCGAGGGCTAAATACAGCAAACTTTGATTTTTTTCAACAGCCGCTAACAGTTTATCGAAAAAGTCGGTGCGATCGCTCATAGTGTGTTAGGAAGGTAAGAGGAAATTAAAAAATTGCAGATCAAAGTGGGATTGGTGTTGTGCCGCAAGAAACCGATCCCCGTTGAAATTGAAATTAAGAATCTTCTAAGATTGTAGAATGTAAAGAGCAGGAAATCTGTAACTTTACGAGCAGTTTCATGGGGAATGATTTTCGGGTTGGCTACACCGGTGATTCCACCTAACCCCCAGCAAGTCAATTAGTTGCGGTAAACTAACCAGTGTCCGGGCAGCGATTTTATCGGCATTCCCTGCCGCACGCGAGTTTAGCAAATGCCCATTTGCAAGGGGCAGATTTGAGAGAAGCAAATTTTAGGGAAGCTAATTTATCGGGGGCAAATTTGAGGGGGGCTTCTTTGTGGCAAGCTAATTTACAAGGCGCTAATTTGACTTAAGTTAATTTAATCCAGAGCCCGTTTAAAGGGGCTAATCTAAAAAATACTACCGTTGCAGGTGTTATTTCGGTTGACAGTAGTATTAAATAGAAGCAGAAGTTAAAGCAATGCCCGCCTTATCATAGGGATAGTAATAAATGATCGCTACGATCGACTTTAGGATTTGGGACGAGTTGCTGCAACGCTACGTTGACGATTTCGGCCGCGTCAATTATCGGGGCTGGAAAGCTGAAGGGGCGGATGTTTTGAGGGCGTGGCTGGAAAGTTTGGCCGATTTAAATTTGGCGGATTGTAGTGATGCGGATGCGCGGCTGGCGTTGTGGCTGAATGCGTACAATGCGATCGCAATTTCTCAAGTTCTCGAAGTATATCCGATCGCGTCGATCCGTCCCAAAGTTTTGGGAATTCCCAACTGGCTGAGTTTTTTGGATTTTTTCACTCGTTCCAACACGATTATTGGCGGCAAAAAGTACAGTCTCAATCAAATCGAACACGCAATTTTGCGGCCGGAATTTGCGGAACCGCGCATCCATTTTGCATTAGTTTGTGCTTCAGTCGGCTGCCCGCTGCTGCGCCGGGGGGCTTATTTCCCTGAGTCGGTACGGACTCAACTAGAAGCGGATGCGAGCCGTTTTATTCACAATCCTGATAAGGTGCGATATGATGCCGAGAAAAAGACGCTTTATTTGAGCAAGATTTTTAAGTGGTACGGCGAGGATTTTGTGAAGGCGGCGGGTTCGGTGGTTGAGTATGTGGGCGGTTATTTGGGGCTGGAGGCGGCTGTGGGCGATGGATGGGCGATCGTTTTTTTGCCTTACGACTGGAATTTGAATCTGGTTGACGGTTGAGATTTCCGGGAAGGGGTAGGTGTTTTTTTTGGGGGGGGTTTTTTCGGTTGTATCGCTGGCTATGTAAGGATTTGAGCCACTTGCGGAAAAAATAGGTTCGCGGAAACGCTGTAATGCTTGCTGTGATGGGTTTTGAGGGCTGTTGAAAATTTTGGTTCTTGACAGGTCGATCGCTGAAATGGTACTTTTTATATCGTTGTCGCAAATGTACCTTGAAAACTAAATAGAGTACGGCTTTTAGATATGCTAGCCGCAATCCAACTAAAACCCTATTAGGGATTGAAACTGGATTGGTATAAAACTTCTTAATAAAACTATGACTGCGCCGCAATCAAACTAAAACCCTATTAGGGATTGAAACCAAATCGGGGTGCCGCCTTAATAATGCTGTTTTCAAAGCCGCAATCAAACTAAAACCCTATTAGGGATTGAAACATCACTCCCACAAATCCCGGTAATTTTGGATCAATCCGATGTCGCAATCAAACTAAAACCCTATTAGGGATTGAAACGCACAACTCCAGCTCGAACTTGCAAAAAAGTCTGCCGCAATCAAACTAAAACCCTATTAGGGATTGAAACGGGGTACGAATTTTTGAGGACGATCGCCCTAAAATCGCCGCAATCAAACTAAACCCCTATTAGGGATGGAAACTCGCTCGCTTTAATCATATTGATCGCATTCGTAACGCCGCAATTAAACTAAACCCCTATTAGGGATTGAAACTTTTGGCTTGTGCTGTGAAAGCAATTCAATAGCAACGCCGCAATCAAACTAAACCCCCCATGAGGGATTGAAACTCCACATCGGCATTAGCATCCCCGACCTGAGCCATTGCGGCAATCAAACTAAACCCCTATTAGGGATTGGAACTAACATCAAAACCCAAAAAAGACTTTTGTGCAAGTTCAGCAGGTGTCCCAGCCTCCATCGACAATCGACCCACAAGTGACATATTAAAAACTATCACAGTTCAAATCCTCTGGAATATAAAAAATGATTTCAGATAAATTTCGGCGCGAGTTGCGAGAACAAGCCAAACTCTGGCAAGCAGAAGGACTCATCGACACTTTATTCTACCAACAACTTTCCGAACGCTACCAATTCAACACACTCGAAACCGCCTCCCGCAACCGATTCCTCAGCATTCTCATCAGTCTCGGCGGCATTCTCCTCGGTATAGGAGTCATCACCTTTGTAGCCGCCAACTGGCAAGTTTGGTCGCGAGAAGTGAGAGTTGCGCTGCTGCTAAGTCTTTTCGTAGCAGTCAATGCAGCGGGTTTCTATCTGTGGCGAATTCCCCCATCCCGAAGCAAAAACTCCCATCCCAATATGCCCGCAACAAAAGGGCGAAACAAACTCCTAGGTGAAGGATTGTTGCTATTAGGTGCTCTGATTTTAGGAGCAAATATGGCTTTGATGGCGCAAATGTTCCACATTGGCGGTTCTTCCTACGGACTTTTCCTTGCTTGGGGAATCGGCGTGCTCGGAATGGCTTACAGTTTGCGGTTGACTTCCTTGGGCGTTTTGTCCGCACTTTTAATCGGTTTGGGCTATTGGCTTGCCGTGTTAGATTGGTCTTCTAAAGTCGAGTTTTCTTGGCTGGAAGTTTTGGTGCGGCAAATGCCGATCGCAGCCAGTATAATGTTTGTGCCGCTGGCTTATTGGTGTCGATCGCGTGCTATTTTTGCCATAGGTGCGATCGCGATAATTTTTTCCCTACAAGTTTCTATCGTCCAAGGGTTAAATCCAACCTGGAGTGCTGCAATTTTTTGTGCTTTACCGCCCGCTTTGCTGTGGGGATACGACGATGCAATCTGGCCGAAAGTACACAGCAGGCTGTTTCAACCTACCGCCCGCAGTTTAGCACTGCTGTTTCTCGCCGGTTTGTTTTATTTTCTTTCTTTCTACGGGTTTTGGCCGGATTGGCGGAATCCTGCGCCAACTGGGCCGGATTGGGTTTTGCTGGCAAATGTGGCTGTTTTGGGGGGTTTCACGCTCTTTGAGTGGCTGCGCTTGGGACGTTTGGAACTGCGGCGGCCGAAACAAAAAGGAGAGGATTTGACCACAGGTGCGATCGGCATTTTAATTCTCGCCAGCGCCTTAATACCGCTTTTTCACCTCAATTTTACTCCCATTCCTCAATTAGCGACTTTTCTGTTCAATGTTTTCTTATTTTTGCTCGCTGTCGGCTTAATCCGAGAAGGTTTAGCTTTAGGAAACCGCCAGACTTTTTGGGGAGGCATGGTATTAATTACCCTGCAAATTATCAGCAGAGTCTTTGAATATAACACAGGATTGTTGCTCAAATCTTTTGTCTTTGTTTTGTGCGGAATTGGCGTAATTGCTGCGGGTTTGTGGTTCGAGCGCCACTTCGCAAAAATCCCCGATGAATAGCAGCATTCTACTATAGTGCGAGCGTCCCCCTTGCACTGCAATCGGAAGATGATTATGCCGATTAAAAGCTCAACGATATTATTCTGCGAACCAATTCCCAATTCCCAATATGAACACCGAAAATCCAGCTTCAACCGATCAAAGTTCCGAAATAGCAGATACCAGCCCTACTCCCCCATCATTTACCCTTCCCCCCGCTGCGAAACGCCTTCCCGGGTGGCGGTTGTGGGTTCCTTTGCTGCTGCAAATCGGACTAATTGCCGCCGTACCAGCTCCCGCAGTTTACACTTTTATTACTGGCAAAACAGTTGTCCTGCAAACAGCACCAGTAGACCCTTACGACTTTTTGCGCGGATATTACCAAGTTTTGAGCTATGATATTTCCGATCGCACAAATCTCCAAAAACTCCCCGGCTGGAAAGATTTACCTGCCGAAAAAACACCTTGTCCGCCCGGGGTTGCTTGTCCACAAAATACGCACAATGTCAAGCCAGAAACCAGTTTTTATGTAATCTTAGAAGCGCCAAAAACCGCGACTAATCCCGGCCGCCCCCAAGCTTGGAAACCCGTCCGCGTCAGTCTAGAAAATCCCGCCAATTTGCCCGCCAATCAAATCGCAATTAAGGGCAAATATAACGGTTGGCAGATGGAATACGGCTTAGAAACTTATTATATGCCAGAGGATGAAAGGGAAAAAGTCAATCAGGAGATTAGCGAAGCTCAAAGGAAGCAGCGACAATCTTTTTTGGTAGAAGTAAAGGTTGACAAAACAGGCCATGCTGTGCCTGTGAGTTTGTGGGTGCGCGATCGCAATTATCGATTTTAGCTGATATCTTGCACCATTGTGAGCAACAGGCAAGATGCCTGTTCCACAAAATATAAATTTTCTTGTGCAACAGGCATCTTGCCTGTTGCTAAACAAGTAATTGAGAATGGTGCAACATATGAGTTTTAGCCAAAAAGGGCAAAAGGTCGATCGACGTTTTGGTCTTGTTTTGAGTATTTTGGCTTAGGGAGGGGGCGGAGGTTGGGCGATTCTCTACCGCAACGGGCCCGCAGGCGCGATCGGGATAGCTTCGCTGGCGCGGACATTTCAATTGCCGACAACCCAGGAGAATCTATTAAGATATATAAGACTTGTGCAAATCTTGCCAGTTCAAGGGCGCAAGTCATGACTCTACTGGAGCTTCTCATGTTAGCCGAGCTAATCTCTGCCAGACGAATACTCAAGACTAAACTCCTCGACTTCTTAGGACTTCCCGAAAATTGCCAAGACCAAACTGATCATCTCGTCAACCGGATTGTATCCCTGCTGGAAGCAAATCCAGCCGAACAAGAAAGATTTTGGGAGACATTCAAAAGTGAATTAGCCGTCGATCCGGTAGAATTAGAAGCAATACTCAAGTGTTCGCCAGCAGAACGCCAGCAGTGGATTGAACAAGACAAACTCCCTATTTTAGAATACCGCTCTTTCCGCAAATCAGGAATCCATCTAGAATATCCCGTTCACGACAGAAGATTCATCTTAAGCCTAACGCCAACCGATATTAATAATTGGCGCAAAGAACCCAAAGGGCTGATTAAAAATAATCGCGAAATACCCACCCCAATCAATACAGAAAAGCCTGAAGAAAACGAACAATCACGAGTAGCTTTTAGTTCCGAGTGGGAAAAAATAATTGCCGACTGGAAAGAACAAGGTTCGGCGGAAATTTCCGCAACCTTCCAGCTAGCTTACTGGACAGTTTGGGCGTCGCGCTGGGCAAAAGAAAATCAGCTCAACAGCTTTAAAGCCATTAAATATAAGGAAATCTACGAAACTCACCAGCAGGAATGGTATCAGCGAAAAAATCAAGCAGTCAAGTTACTGATTGAAATGCCCTACGCCATGCTTTACTTCTACCGTCCGGCGGATGCTGACAAATTATATCTCGAACTGTGCGACGACCACGAGGAAATGATGAAAGATGCCTACTATTGGGATAAGTGGGATTTTTTCTATCAGAACCGCAAACTTGTAAATAAGTGCCGTGAATGCGTGTACTCCGAAATCAAAGATTATTACTCGCTTTACTATCTCGAAATCAAAAGCGACAAGTTTCCAGATTTTAGTTTTTCTTTCCACACGCCGTACCCAATAGGCAGAAAATTTTTGCCGCATCCAGAAACGCTGCCTTATGTAGACCACGTAGAACAGGACGGCATTTTTCGCTTTGGCCGCCCCCTGCTGGAACAAGAGAAAGCTATTCACACAGAAAAGGATGTATTGCTCAAGTTTGAGGCGGCTTTGGCAGAAGCGAAAAAGTTTGTTTAGTCATTAGTAATTAGTCATTAGTAAACTTATTGCCAATTTTTTATTGATAGGGAAACCGCAGATAAACGCAGATAAACGCAGATGCTTTTCCCGATTGTTTGCAAGGAAAGGCAATTTGGTCTACTAATGATTTTTGACCAATGATATCAAATCTGTTAGGATAAGAATTATTCAGATATCTATTCTCTTTATCTGCGTGAATCAGTGTCAATTCCTTGTCATCTGCGGTTAATAGATTCTCTTTTTAAACTGCATATACAGGCAGATAAACAGAGATTAACGCACATAAATTAGATAAATTCCGGTTGCACCCTAGGTGATGGTTGACGGTTGACTGGATTTGACGCCCGACGATGCTACCGGATTTGATATGACTTTTGAACTTGGATTACTTGAATGCTGCCACCAGCATAAAGTTTTGGTTGTTGAGCTTCTTCGGAATTGTACGATCGCCATCCCACCTCTGCCAACAAACTCCCCAAGTCAGTTTCAGTCTCAAACAACCACAAAAATACAGCCAACCCTGGCCTAAATACCGGATTTGTAGGCAGATGAAAATCTACCAAAATGAATAGACCACCGGGCTTAAGCACGCGATATACTTCCTGAAAGATTTGTCGCAATTGCGCCCGTTGCATTTCGTGCATCGCAACGCTGCTGTGTACCAAGTCAAACTGACAGTCGGGAAAAGGCATCGATTCAGCAAAAGCTTCTAAATAATAATTGGCTGATGGTACATTTTTCCTTGACCGTTGCAGAGATAATGGCGAAGCGTCAAGTCCGGTGACATCCTGGAAATATTGCACCAGAAATTGCTTAGTTTGACCGCTACCGCAGCAACGGTGTAAAACTTTAGTTTCGGCGCTGACGGTCAAATTTTCCCAGGCTAGTTGACCCAAACGAGCATTGCCGCCTACGCTCAAAGCAGCAAGACACGCGATCGCATCGTAGAGCTACTGATACCGATAACTTAAATCTCTAAAAATTGTTGCCATAGTCAAAATTATGTATACCTTGCTATCGACTTAAGATATTATTAAGTTATATGATAAAGATAAGTAACAGAACTGAGACGATGGGAGAGCTGTAACCGCTATGGGTCGTGTGGGAGTATTGCTATTAAACTTGGGCGGGCCAGATCAAATCGAGGATGTCCGTCCTTTCCTGTTCAACTTGTTTGCTGACCCGGAAATCATTCGCATTCCGTTTCCGTGGATGCAAAAACCGCTCGCCTGGTTGATTTCGACCCTGCGCTTTCAAAAATCCCAGGAAAACTACCGCCAAATCGGGGGCGGCTCTCCTTTGCGGCGGATTACCGAAGAACAAGCCGCTTCGCTGCAAGAACGATTGCAAGAAAAAGGACAGGATGCTCGAGTATACGTGGGGATGCGCTACTGGCATCCTTTTACTGAAGAGGCGATCGCCAAAATTAAGCGCGATCGTATCGAACATTTGACCATTTTGCCACTTTATCCTCAATTTTCCATCAGCACCAGCGGTTCTAGCTTCCGGCAGCTAGAAGAAATGTGGGGCAAAGATCCTGCCCTCAAGGATATAGAATATACCGCGATTCCTTCTTGGTATCAGCGGCCTGGTTACATTCAGGCAATGTCGGAATTGATAGCCCAACAACTAGACCACAATCCTGATCCCGATCGAGTTCACATCTTTTTCAGCGCCCACGGCGTCCCCCTCAGCTACGTAGAAGAGGCTGGAGACCCCTATCAGCGCGAGATTGAAGATTGCACTCGTCTGATTATGAAACATTTGAACCGATCGAACGAACACACTCTAGCTTATCAAAGTCGGGTTGGCCCGGTGGAATGGCTCAAGCCTTACACCGAAGACGCCATTACCGAATTGGCAGAAAATGGAGTCCAAGATTTGTTGGTAGTTCCGATTAGTTTTGTTTCCGAACACATCGAGACTCTGCAAGAAATTGACATGGAGTATCGAGAATTAGCCGAAGAATCGGGGATTAAAAATTTCTACCGAGTGCCCGCCCTGAATACTCATCCGGTGTTTATTGAAGCCTTGGCCGATTTAGTCATCGAGTCGATCGAATCTCCCAGCGTTAAATTCTCTGATGTTATACGCCCTTCCAAGATAGTGAAAATGTACCCTCAAGAGCAGTGGGAGTGGGGTTTGACCACGGGGGCCGAAGTCTGGAACGGTCGTGTGGCGATGATTGGTTTTGTGGCACTATTGCTGGAGTTAATTACGGGTCAAGGCCCGCTACACTCGATCGGATTGCTTTAAATTGACAGTTGACAGTTGACTGTTGACTGTTGACTGTTGACTGTGGTTACAAATGACTAATGATATAAAATCCCTTGGTATCGGAATTATTCCTCTGTCTCTTCTCTTCCTTAGCGCCCTCTGCGGTCTCTGCGGTTAAATCATTCCGAAACAACCGCAAACAATATGACTAATAACCCATAACTAATTACCAGTAACTAATCACTAACTAATCAGGATCGCGCTTGCGGCGGCGGGGATTTCCCCTCTCGCCCGGTATTCCCTGACTTTTGTACCAGCGATACCACTCTTTAGAACTGCGAATTGCCAGCCACAGCAGCATCATCGCAACTAACCCTCCCTGCCGCGGCGCGTCAAAGGCAAACAAAACCAAGGAAATGGACAGAACATCTTGGAGGAAAATCACCCAAATCGGCAAACCCCGCAGCCGATAAAACCATCCTGCTTGTACCAGCTGCAGCACTAAAGCCAACAAACCCCCGACAATACCAATTATCCACAGCATCCAAGGGTGAGCAATAATTTCATCGATCGAACTTACCTGAGCGATCGCAATTCCCATAATTGCTCCTACAAAGGGGCTGAAAATAATTTGCACAATTTGCAGTACCCGCTGTCCCACAAAAGTTTTAGAAGCAAATAACTCTAACAGCGACCAACTCACCAAGATGGTGATAGCCACTTGGGGGGGAACCCCCGACAATAAGGGTATTTCCGACCAAAGTTTGTCAATCCGCAACAAACCAATTAACAGCAGGGGCAGGGCAATTCTCATACCCCCTGCCGCAGACGCTGAGAGTGCGGCTAGGAGTCCAACCATAATAATAATTCAGTTTCTAACGTCAGCTAAAGCCTCGATCTATTTCAGAATTTAATTCCCCTGATGGCTGGCTGTGATTTGAGCGATCGAACTCAAATTGCGGCTTGAGGTTAAATATCACCTTCTATTGTAAGTGTATCTGCTTAATCGCTGCTTGGCACGGCGAGATTGTCGATCGACACAAGGCAGTTTGTGGACAGTTGACAATTGACAGTTGACAGAATTCAACCGGGATTGTGATTAAATTAAAATGTATAGGAAAACCAGTAAGCCAGCCGAGATACTTAAAATTAAGATGTCAGCTATTCTTCCTTCTTCCCTCTTCCTTCACAATCTGACGGGCACTAAATAATTAATCCGTGTATCCGTGTCAAAATCCATGTCGTGCTTTCATTCTTCCTTCCTATTATGTCTGATTCATTATTTGCCGATGCCAGTCGCCGATTAGAACGAGCCTTAAAATATGTGTCCCTTTCCGAGGATACGATCGAACGGCTGAAACACCCCAAATCCAGTTTAATTGTATCGATTCCCGTGCGGATGGACGACGGTTCCCTGCGAATTTTTCAAGGTTATCGGGTGCGCTACGACAATACCAGAGGCCCGTCTAAAGGAGGAGTGCGCTATCATCCGGGAGTATCCCTTGATGAAGTGCAATCCTTAGCATTTTGGATGACTTTTAAATGTGCAGTTTTGAACTTGCCTTTTGGAGGAGCCAAGGGCGGAATTACTCTCAATCCCAAGGAATTGTCCAAACTGGAATTGGAACGGTTGAGCCGGGGCTACGTCGATGCGATCGCAGATTTCATCGGCCCGGATGTCGATATTCCCGCGCCGGATGTCTACACCAATCCCATGATTATGGGTTGGATGATGGATCAATACAATATTATTAAGCGCCAGCTTTCTCCAGCGGTTGTGACTGGTAAACCAGTGACAATTGGTGGCAGTTTGGGCAGAGATACGGCTACAGCAATGGGTGCTTTTTTTGTAGTACAAACTCTTCTACCCAAATTCGATCTAAATCCTCAAGATACAACTGTAGCAGTACAGGGTTTTGGTAATGCGGGTGCAGAAATAGCAGAACTTCTGTGGGAAGCAGGTTACAAAGTTGTTGCCGTCAGCGATTCCCAAGGGGGAATTTATGCTAAACAAGGGCTGGATATCCCCAGTATTAGAAGCTTTAAAGACTCTAACAAAGGTATCAAAGCTGTTTACTGCGAAGATTCGGTTTGCAATATTATCGAACACGAAATATTGACAAATGAGCAACTTTTAGCCTTAGATGTAGACGTGCTGGTTCCAGCAGCTTTGGAGAATCAAATAACTGAAGCCAATGTTAATGATGTTAAGGCTAAGTTTATTTTTGAAGTAGCTAACGGGCCGATTGATTCTGCTGCTGATGTGGTTTTAGAAGCGAGGGGAATTCAAGTAATCCCTGATATTTTAGTCAATGCGGGAGGCGTAACGGTTAGTTATTTTGAGTGGGTGCAAAATCGCAGCGGGCTTTATTGGACGCTGGAGGAAGTCAACCAGCGGTTGAAGCATAAAATGGTCGAAGAAACTGAGGCAATTTGGAAAAAATCTCAGGAATTGTCAGTTTCCATGAGAACTGCTGCTTACGTGTACGGGTTAAATCGACTCGGAGAAGCGATGAATGCGAAGGGAACGCGGGATTATTATGTGAACGGTTGACAAGAGTGCGGTAAGGTTGCCCGATCGCACAATCTTACCGCACTTATTCGAGAAGAGTGCAGTCTACGAACCGACTTGGCAAAACTTAGCTCGGAATTGGGGAATTTTAGGTTTGCACGCAAGCGATATGCAAGCTAGTTGCTATACGATCGCACTTTTTGAATAGACAAGAAAAGGGGCGATCGTGCTTTGGTTTGGGTGGAGGGAAAGGAGCGAGTTCCCGTTTCTCAAACAACTTGTTCTAGTCACTGGCTGCATTCTGACCTTTATAAATTTGCTGGGAACCATAGGAAACAGAGATCCAGCCAATATCTTTTAAACGATGTTTCAGATTAGCTAGTGTTATTCCTAGTTCATCTGCCATTGCCTTAAGATGAGATTCCCTCGTTAAATTACGTCCTCTTCTTTTTTCTTCCAATATGTAAAGAGGCATTAGCAAACAACTAGCAAAATACTGAGCTTGCCATTCTATCTTTTCAAGCTGTCCGCTCACACTACGACATAGGAATGGCTGCATATTTATCTCAAGACCTTGCTTTATATGTTCGACAAACTTACCAACTGCGTTGTGGTCAATGTGGAGTTCCCAGTGTCCAATTTCATGAGCTAAAGTTGATTGTCCATATCCTCCGTGCAATCCAGGAACATCTTTATTAATTACTATTTCACGTTGTGTAGGTAGAATCATAGCTGCTATGGGTCCTTCATCATCAGCAGGTATGGTATCCCACACAACACCTATATCTAAAAAATCAGCCACACAAGTAGCATCAAGCGGCCATTTTAGGGGACGCTTGCGCTTTTCCTGCATCCGCTTTAGAAGTTCATTTGCCCGATGCTCAATTTCTGGTTTGGGAACGTACCGATACGGCTTGATTACTTTCAACTTTGCTTCTCCTCAGCTTTAGATTGTGTTGTCTCCTGCAAAATTTTCTTTGCAAACTCCGGTTCTTCCCGCATCCGACGCAGTAAAGCGGGCATTTCTCTGTACTTTTTGACCAATTCCTCAAAAACTTTGGCATCATCAGGTGTAATCCTACCTGCGAGGCGTCTGAGTTCATCTTTGCGTTCTGTCAAATCTAGGTGACGCGCTAAGGCTTCAATGACATCCTCGCTGGGGGGATACCCAGCGTGATCGTTCTCTAATTTGGACAAGTAAGTATAATCCACACCTATCAGCTTCGCTAACTCGCGCTGGTTGTACTCCTTGTCCTTACGCGCTTGACGAATAAGCTGACCAAATGTCTGACTCACGGCTTTATCCCTACTTTATGGAAAAATCATACTTTATCTTGACTTTATCTTCAACAGGTCTTAGGATAAATATGTTGTCTAAATTGGTCAACATGAACAACTTAGACACTATAATACATTAACACATACCTCTTTGGAGGCAAAGTATGAAAAAACAGCCATCGAACCCCGATCAACTGTGCTTCTCAATCGGCCGACCCCTGCCGTTGCTGCTGGAGGAAGTGCAGAAGACGAGCCGGAATCCAAATGTGAGGAAGGCTGCCGAACAAATGCTGGAAGGATTGCGTACTTTGGAACTAGCTAACCAGACTGGAATTTCCAAGTCAGCCAAAGCCAAAGAGGCAATTCACGCAATTCTGACGAAATGAACTCATAACTGCCCTCTATTCTAGAGGGCTCAGCCTGTGAAAAAAATTTGGGCATTTGCCAGTTACAATCTCTGGTTGCAGTTTGCTCCACCAGTCGGACAAGAACACTTACACTGCGATATGAAGCGCGGTTTTGCTAAAGCACTCAAGCGAGAACCTCAAATAGCAGCACTGTTAGCGACTGACAGCCAACCTCAGAAAATAGGACTCCTGGCACAAAGAGGAGTTTATGAATTTCATCAAGCCCCCGAACTGTTATCCCGCAAAGATGGTGCAGAGCAAGTAGCAGAAATGCTGAAATTAAGTCAAGAGTCAGCCGTCGTTGAGGAGCGAATAAAACTCATCTTGCAAAATTACCATCAGCATCCCATTCTTTTTGGCAAGAACATTATTCAACTGAGTCGAGGAGACGAGGGATTTCCCCAACCAATTATCATCCAACAGGGCAATTATCCATTTAACTTCTATGCAGCGATTGACTGTATGTTTGTGGAGTCTGATGGCAGGCTGCACATTTTGGATTTTAAAACAGGTAAATCTGATTTTGACAGACGGCAAGCATACATTTACCTGCTAGCAGCCAGTTATCTGTACCCGGGCAAGCCAGCTATTGCCTCATTCTATAATTTGGAGAATGGCAAGCAGTCTGACCCAATTAGCGCAACTGCTGGTACGCTCAAAGCTTTTCAGATTGAGTTAGCAATAATTGCTCAAAAGCATCAGCAACAGTTAAAGCGTTACAAGGATAATCCTGCTGATTTCAGTATCATTTTTCCAGCTAATCCTGGTTTTAGCTGTAGCTACTGTCCGTTTAATTCTATTTGTCAATTCTCTTGTGTATCAGAATCAGAGGTTGCTGCATGACTACTGCTCCCGTTCAAATTTCTCGACAATCTGCCCCATCTACAACATATCTGAGTGAAATTTTTCAACTGAGTATTCCTCAACCCAATTTAATCTGCTTTCGATTAAGCCCAGAAGTCGATCGCAAGATTGGCAATCGATTTAGCTGGCGTTTTAGTCAGAAATTTCCTGATGCGATAGTCATTTGGGAAGATAAATGTTTCTGGGTTTTAACTAAACCAGCTCAACCAATGCCGAACCAAGGTGAATGCCGAACAGCCCTGAATGAAATTATAGAAGAGTTGAAAAAGGATATTGGCGATCGCTCTTACTCAATTCAATGGGTAAATCAACCAGAACCAACAGCTTATACCTTTGCCCAACTAGCTGTAAGGGTATTACAAATCAGGCGAACTTTCTCACCTGCTGAAACTGTTTGGTCTGATGGTCGTGTTGCAGTCAAGCGTGAAGTTGACTTTTGGGCAGAAACTTTTGAACTGCAAGGAATTCTCTACCCAGCAATGGTTTTAACGCCTCACAGTTACTTTACTTTTAATGGTAGTCTCTCTGATTTCTATGAAAATCATCCTTACCGACACAAGCCGCAAGAGCTTTTGAGCGGAATGAAAGTTCGCGTAATTGAAACTAATAGTTCTGCTACCGTTGTTAATCTTGCCGGAAATATTGGCGAACGTAGAGAAGAATTGATTGAGAGAGCGACTGGTTCAACTAGCAAAGAAAAACTCATAGAAGCACCTGAAGATCAACCAGTAGTCGCCATCCATTTTGGCAAAGATACAAAAGAATTCCACTATGCAATGGCAGCTCTGTATCCTTGTATTACCAAGGATACAGCTCACAAATTTGATGTGGAATATGGAGATTTACTCAAGCATACTAAAATTCCATACCTAGAACGAAAGAATTGTTTAACAGCCTACAAACAAAAGGCTGGAGAACATCTAGCTGTGTATGGTTTTCAGTTAAGAGATAGTATCAATAGCCGTCAGCATCCCAACATATTTCGATCGCTGCCATTCCAGCTTGAGGAAACAAAACTACTTTTCGGGAAAGACAAGTCCGGTCAAAATGTTATTGGTAAAAGAGGTGAAGTCTTAAAGGGACTCTCTAGAGGTGGTGTTTATCGAAAGCACCGTGACTATGAAGATTCCTCCACAGAAATTCGCATTTCTGTTTTAAAAATTGGTAACTTTAAAGTCAATTCTTTCTTTCTTGAACAAATCTCTCAGCGGCTCAAACAATACAAATTTGAAAGCCTCCGTTTGATAGATGGAGATACCAAAAAGATTGATGAAGATAGAGTAAAGGTAGTTTTGACAGATGGCTTGACCGTAGATGAGGCTAAAGCCCGAGTGGAACAAGCGATAGATGAGTTATTGGTAATTCCCGCCGATCTGGTTTTGACATTTCTACCGCAGAGCGATCGCCACGCTGACAATAGCGAGGATGGCAGCTTTTATGCTTATATATCTTCGCGCTTACTTCGCCGTGGAATTGCTAGCCAAGTCATTTACGAGGACACGCTGAAAGATACTAGCAATCACGGAAATATCCTCAATCAAGTCATTCCTGGAATTTTGGCAAAATTGGGAAACTTGCCTTTTATTCTAGCTGAACCTCTGGAGGTTGCGGATTATTTTATCGGCTTCGATATTTCCCGAACTCCGAAAAAGAAGGGAACTGGAAGCCTAAATGTCTGTGCAAGTGTCCGTCTCTACAGTAAACAAGGAGAGTTTATTCGCTATCGGCTAGAAGATGCTCTTATAGAAGGTGAAGAAATCGATAAAAGAACTTTAGAAAGGTTTCTCCCTGCTGCTGAACTCAGTCGCAAAACTGTACTAATTTACCGTGACGGTCACTTTTGCGGTAGTGAAATCAAGCATTTACGGGAACGATCGAAAGCCATTGGTTCCAATTTTATTCTAGTGGAGTGCATAAAGTCAGGAATTCCCCGACTTTACAACTTTGAGCAGTCAGTTTTGAAAGCACCAAAAAAAGGGTTATCACTTTACTTGTCTTCCCATGAAGTGATTTTAGTGACAACTGAAGTGAAATCTGAGAAAATGGGTTTACCTTATCCCCTGCGTTTGAGGGTTATTCCTGATGAAGGACAACAAGTATCACTTGATAGTGTAGTAGAAGCAACTCTTAAACTTATCTTACTACATCATGGAGCCCTTAAAGAGCCGCGCTTACCTGTACCGTTATATGGCTCCGATCGTATCGCTTATCGTCGTTTACAAGGGATTTCTCCGGGTGCATTGGATGGGGATAAACAATTTTGGCTGTAAGAGCGATCGCACTCTCACCCCTCAAAAGCGATCGCCCCTCTCACGACCAAACAGCGATCGCCTCTTGTCCAGAACAGCCTCAATCAAAGCTTTAGCATTTTTGTGCAACTCAAACAAAAGAAATCCCCCAAGCCAGGGGATTTCTCATACTTAAGCCGATCGCTAAATCTATTTAGTCTCCGGCATCAAACACTTATCAGAATCGCAGCCCGCCGGCCCCGAATCCATCATTTCACCTAAGTCATAGCGACTTAGTGCCGCATGAAAAACCTCAATTTCGCGGCGCGCCAAAGTCTCTTCCACCATCTTGGTGTAAGTTTCCTTGTTTATCGGTTCAAAAGGCAAACGCGGGAAAGTTTCAAGAGCATCAAACCGAGCTAAAAGCGCTGCGGAAATGTAGCCTTCATCATCGCGAATCGCTTCGTAAATCCTAGTGCCAAAACTTTCAACTTCATTTTCTCGCAACTCAATAGTCGCGCTGGTGTTATGCCGCACGTAGAACTTTTGCACTTGCATATAAAAGTCCATTTGTGCCGCCGCTGAGAATTTGTTAATGTCAATTTCATCAGCACCGGGTAAATCAGCCCAACTTACCGCAACAGGTATTTCTACCAGCCATTCTGTACAGCGTTCGTCAAAGGGATTGTTCAGCAAATTGCCGTTTTCATCTTTGTCAGATTGAGACGGAATCACGTTGTATCCGTAGTCGATGCAGGCGAGGGCTACGGGGTCGTTTTTGCCGAAAGTGATTCGGCGAATGAAACGCTGGGCTTTCGGCGGATGCCACCCCGGCGAAGCACCTGTCAGGAGAGATTTAGTACCCGATGGTTGAACGGTTGTGCAGCGATTTGGGCGTTTTAAGGAATGGCGATCGCAATAATCCCATACTACCCGATTCACAATCTCGCGCCAACCGCTTAAATACTCTTCTTCCCGCTGTTTAAAAGCGATTCCTTGCGGAGTTTGCGGGCGGCCTTCCACCCACCAGCACAGCCACTCAACGCCAAAAGCATGAACGAAGAAATCGAACAATCCCGTGAAAGATACGCCGACAATCGGGTCTAGTTCGCGGCTGTATTGATAGCGGGGTTCAAGAAATTGGTGATTGAGAAGTACCGCCACAGATAGAGCCGCAGCCCTGAAAGCTTCCTCCTGTTCTTTGAAGTTGTAAGGGTCAATTTGATTGAGGTGAACTTCTGCCAAATTACAGTGAAAATTAGAGCCAATGATTTCCATTTTTGTTACCCTAAAGGCTTTTTATCCTTTAGTTCTACAGATTCAATTTTCCCTGTAGATCGGCGTACTTTTTCATCTACTTTAGTTGTAAATGCCCCGCACTCTTGCCAGGATTATATTCTTCAAAAAAGAAGGTTCACCCGGTACGCTCTACGGTGGTAAAGGACTTTTAATTCCCTTACTTACCTCGGAGTTAACATCTCAGTCTTCTCCGATTTTGCGAGGTTTTTTACGTGAGGCAAAATTACTTACCACACGGGTTTAAGCCCACACGGACTAACCGATGCTCTAACTCGCCAGCAGTCATATTAGGATGGCGTTCCTGCAACCACTCTTTAGCTTTTCCTTCGTCGTAAGCTTTCAAAAACTCACTTCTAAGGCTCGGTGTTGAAAGTAAATCAACGTTAGATCGAGCTACAGCTTCCCCGGCCCATTGAATCGCACCTTCGCCGCTGTAATACTGTTTGCGGACAGCATCAATACATTCTTCTAGTGTAGGTTTGGTATGGAAAACTCGCGTATGGTTGGCCATCCGAAGGGCATCGCGTTCTGGATCTATTCTCCAGTTGCCGCTTTCATCTTGTTGCCACAAATTATTTTTAGCATTTGCTCCGAGTTCGTCATCAGCATAAAACTGACGCATTCCGGCCGATCTTCTAATGTTTCCAGCAACAATTGTCACCGCAGCTTCATCTATCAATACGCAGCATTCAACTGAATTTAACTGTCGCCCTAAAGCTTTATTCAAAATAGCGGCGCAGCGCTGATAAAGGTCGGGCAATTTCACCGGATTTGCTACTCCGCCAAAACCTTTTAAAGGTTCTCCCACCGGGCGAACGTCGCTCAAATCGATAAATACTTGAACTTCTCCTGCAAATCTTTCATCTGTGGATAATTCCAGCAAAGTTTGATAGGATTTTACCCAACCTTGGCGAGAATCTCCGACATAAATAGTTGCGGTTTTTTCTGCAATTTTTACTTCGGTTTCTTGACGGCGCAACTGGGCGGGTGTAGAGCCGATTTCGCCTTGCATGGTTAGGGTTAAACGGTTGCGAATCGGCGGCAGTTGGTTGATATATTGTGGTTCCAAGACTGCCCCAGTGCCGCAGCCCATCATTGCCAAATCCATCAACAAACCAAACGAACGCCAGTCGAGAATATTTGTTGAGGAGCAATTATATGCGCCGGAAAAATTCTCTGGTTGTTCGATCCATTTGCTGCCACCTACCCACAGCCAGCGGCCTGAAGCGAGGGTTTTGAGCTGGTTTTGCATCCGGTGCAGCAGTTGTGTTTCTTCGGGGGTGAGGTTTCCCAGCTTTTGCAACCCCTTGACTGTTCGATCGCACACTTCGGCCCAAGTCTCCCTTCCCGTCTCGGTACGGCGACTGTAAGTCCTAAAAAATACTGGATTGGCTGCGGGTGCTGTTTCGGGGAAATCGGACAGGTTGCGTTTCTCGCTGGCACTCGATCGCTCTAATTCTCGAACCATAGGTTGTGTACTGACGTGTAGGAATATATCAACAGACTACGAATATACAACAGGATTCAGATTTAGGGTAAAAGGTTAATATATTTGACAATTTGCACTAGATATGGGGCACACAAGTGTACAAGCTCGATCGGGCGATCGGCTCAAAACTTGACAAAAAAACCCGATTTCTTCCTGAAACCGGGTGAATGGCAAATCTTGTCAATTGTCAATCCTTTGTCAATAAAAACTCAATATTGGGTAACAGCGGGTCTTGAACAACGCCCACACCGTTAAATCCCCAACGTTCGAGTAGCTTTTTTACCTGAGAACCGGAAATCGATTCTACTCCGAATCGATCGGCAACATCAGCAGCGTGGGCGTTGAGATAGCTTAAAGCGTCATAGTCTTCGCGAAACATCAGCAGGTAACTCACTGCCGCATCTGGATTGGGATTCGCGGACAGATATTTGCCGTCACTGCGGGAACGTAGCAAGTAAAAAACTTGAGATAACATATTATCTTGGTTGGCAAAATAATATGTTACCTCAAATTGGGAATTTGGAATTGCCCAAACGATTTTAGACTGACAATTTCCGACTGTATAAAAGTTGAGTTTCTTTCAAGTTTCTACCTAAAAAGTACATAATTGATGCCTAAAATCGCTGGGAATCTAGCAGTTAAATCAAAGTCAGTGCTAAACCTTTAATCCCTCGCCCGTCACCAATTTGACCGACAATCGAAGCTTGACCGGTGGTCAAATTGATATTGTATAGGCTGGAAACTCCGCCAACTTCGATCGCAGCCAAAGCCGTCTCGTTACCGCCAACACTCCTGATATCAAAGCCGAGAACGGTACCAGCATCAATTCCCAAAGACCCGATCGTATTCAACACCCCATTATTCGGCGGATCTTGCCGCACCAAAATGTCTAAATTGGTGTCAATTGCAAACAGTGTCGTCGAAGCTGCCCCTGCAAAGTTATTCACATACGCAGCCCCAACAGCCGCGCCGGGATTGCCAGAATTGCGATCGCCCGCAGCATAAGCCAAATTCCCGTCGAGTTGAATTCCCCCCGTCAGCGTGTCAAAATCCACAAGTGCCCCAGTATCAGGGTTGAGGCGGGCGTTTTGACCGGCTTGATTGACAAACCGAATTCGATCGACTGTCGGATTGAAATCAAAACCCGCAGCCCCCGGAGTTAGGGGAACAGCAAACTGCCCGCTACCGACTGAACTTGCTTGCCCAGTCACCGGATTGATCGCGTACAAGCGATTGCTAGAACCCACACCGTAAAGCAAACCGTTAGCGGGGCGAAAATCAATTCCCAGCAAACTTTCTCCCGGCTGCAACCCTGTAACTGCCACGTCGCTGAGAATTGCCCGCGGTCCCGCCTCGTTAAAACCGACAATTGTTTCAGCGCCATTTCTAACAGTTAAAGCGTAAGCTGTAGGCAAAGGCAAAGCCAAACCGTTAATCTGTCTCCCGTCGGCAATTTGACCGACAAAGGAAGCTTGACCGCTACTTAAATTGATATTGTACAAGCCGGAAATGCCACCAACTTCCAGCGCCGCCACTGCCACCTCGCGGCCGCTAATACTCCTGACATCAAAGCCGAGAACGCTAGTAGCATCAACTCCCAAAGATCCGATCGTATTCAACACTCCATTATTCGGCGGATCTTGGCGCACCAAAACATCCAAATCGCTGTCAATTACAAACAGCGTTGTCGAAGTTCCCCCTGCAAAGTTATTCACATACGCAGCCCCAGCAGCAGCCGGAGAACTTCCAAAATTGCGATCGCCCGCCCGGTAAGCCAAACTCCCGTCGAGTTGAATTCCCCCCGCCAGCGTGTCAAAATCCACAAGTGCCCCAGTATCAGGGTTGAGGCGGGCGTTTTGATCCGCTTCATTGACAAACCGAATTCGATCGACTGTCGGATTGAAATCAAAACCCGCAGCCCCCGGAGTTAGAGGAACAGCAAACTGCCCGCTAACGACTGGACTTGCTTCCCCAGTCATCGGATTGACAGTATACAAGCGATTGCTAGAACCCACACCGTAAAGCAAACCGTTAGCCGGCCGATAATCAATTCCCAGCAAACTTTCTCCCGCTTGCAATCCAGTCACGGGAAAATCTGAGAGTACAGTTCCCGGATTGGAAAGACTAAAACCGACAATCCGATTAGCAGGAGTTAAAGCATAAGCCGTTGTCCGCGCTGGAGGCGGGGGGCTGGGAACAACGCTGCCAATATTATTAGTGAAACTTGCCTGGTTAATCGAACTTTGTCTCACCCCTCTGAGAGTAGCGAGAAATTCTCCAGTCACTCGGTCTTGAATAACAGTATCGTTTCCAGCTTCCTGAATATTCAAGTCGCTAAAACTAAGACCTCCCGCCAAACCGATTAAATCTGTACCTGGTACAAAATCGGCGATCGCGTCAGCATTTGCGAAATTAGCACCGCCGCTGGTACGACCAGGATCTGCCTCCGCGTAGCGCCTCAAAACAAATAAGTCTGCCCCGTCTCCGCCTATCAGGACATCAGTATCTCGATCGCCCGACAAAACATCATTCCCGGAGTTGCCCGATATGGAATCGCTGCCTTTTCCGCCCACTAAAAAATCGTTACCGTCTCCGCCGTTAATAGTGTCATTCTCTAAATCTCCAAAAAGCGAATCTTGACCTAAATTGCCCTCAATTAAATCGCTTTGTTTTCCTCCATAAATGCTGTCATTACCAGAGTTTCCGGCAATGGTGTCATTGCCCATCAAACCAAAAATCAGGTCATCTTCTGGAGTTCCTGCTAGCAAGTTTGCTTGGGCGGTGTCTCTAATTTCTGCCATGTTCTAATTACCCTCTAAATTTGATACTTCTGTTGCCTAACGGCGGCGACATTCTCAGTCAAAATATCACAAAGTCGCACTTTTAGGATAGTTTTTCTTATTTTCGGCTTTAGGGGTGGGTTGCCGTAAAAGTATTAAACGCAGCTAAAATGATATATAAACCAGCCCCCCGATTCAAATAAACCCACTCCTAAATACAGATCGCTTAGCCGTATTTTATAGTTTGCTGTGTAGCCAAGGGCGATCGCAGCTCAACTGCAAACAGGCAAGCTGAAATTTTTAGGGGTGCGAACCCATGAAATTTTGTACTGCGTTCATTAGTAATATACGCTGACTCTATAATTTTGGATCTGTCCAGTCAGAAATTATTTTTCAACTTTAATCTTAAAGCCTGCCAAGGTGGGCTTTGTCTGTGTAGGGGCGACCACCATCGATCAATATAAAGTGGATTATAAATGCGGAATTAGCATAATAAGTTAGTTAAACAGTCGTTTTCAGACGACTTAAGCTTTCAGGCAGGGGTTTAAATCCCTGCCTGAATCGGAGTTTCATGTTTAATCCCTTCCCCAGCTTTTTCAAGCTTTCAGCAGTGCTTTAGAAGCTGATTGCCCTGCGAGTCTCAGTTGCGATCGCAATTTGAGATTCAACAACACCAAGACAGTCCACTGACTGAGTATGGATAGCAAAATCGTATTTCCTGACACGGCTGCGAAAGACGGCGACAACCACATGGCAAATGTTGAAGACAACCACAAAAAAGGAGCTTTTTCTGGGGTAAGCAAGAGCATAGATAAGATCACAGGCGGCAACAAGATAGCGCTGCCGACTGTCCCGACGGCCCAAATTTCCTGATTTCGGGTTTTTGTAAATAGGAATAGTTGGGTGATGGCTGCGTAAATTAGGATAAAATTCAGACAGCCAATTACCCCACAAAATCCGTTGATCTCATTTTTTTCCAACAGCGCCCAAGGTGTTAAAATTATTACTGAGCTGAGGAAATTGATCGCGATCGCAACTACAGCCGGACTTTTATCGCTCCAAATTAAATCGAGGAGTGGGTAGCGTCGCCACAGCTTCTGATTGCTGGGAACGATTTGTTTCCGATACCTCGCCCAATCGTACAATGATTGTCTGTCAGATGTTAAAGCTGCAATTAAAGCTAAGAACATCACCAAATTCAAGATAAGTAAACAGATGAGATTACCGGAGTTTGGGGGGTCTGATTGGAGTGCAAACCCTAAAAATATTACCTGACAGCAGATAACTAGCAAATAACTTTGCCGCTTGCTCAACACTGTAGCACTGGGATTTGGAAAACGGCGCTGCCATCCCTGCCACATCCAGTAGGTTCCTGTACCACAAACCAAGAGACACAAAGCAAGGCCACTCGCAATATTTGTACCCACTGGCAAGTAAAACCATTGCAGCTTGTCTAAGTTTTCAACTAACGAATCGAAATCTGTTTTATCAACTAGAAAAAGCTGATATCTCAGCATAGCAAGGGGAGATAAAAAATGTAACACATCCCCAGCAGCTCGCGTGAGCGGGAGCCAAGAAATCCCAAACACAACAAAAGCCGTAGCGCTAGCCAACCAAGGTTGAAATCCTCCCAACCAACTGGTTGTCAATCCAGATAACATCGCAGTGCTGTAAAACAAAGCACAGCTAGCTGCAACTGCTATGTAGAAACATAAAATTTCATTCAGGGGTATTTGAGCAGCTAATCCAGCGTAAAGGTGCAGGGGTACGCCCAGAATTGTTGCTAAATAAAGTAAAATTGGTACGCCAAAAATTTTGCCCAGAAAAATTGTTTTGGCAGACTGGGGACTGAGGCGAATAAAGTTGAGCGTACCGCGGCGTTCCTCCTTGTCTAAGTCGCTGACAAGCATATAAGTCCCTGCTACTAATAGGGCTAACGCGCTCAATATGCTCAGCCAAATGAATATCTCTAACCACCACTGCGACCAGTCAATGGCAAAGTTGCCCAAGGCATCTCTGACGCACTGTTTCTCATAGGAACTGGCATTTTTGAAAATGCAAAATCTGTGATAGATGGGGTAAGTGTACTCCCCATTAGCAGGGGGAACGGGTATCTGAGCGCTGTAATACATGAAGAGCAGGAGTTGAGCGCTTAGGGAAAGGGCAGAGGCGATCGCCATATTGCCAGTATTCAAGCGGCCTTTGATTTCTCGAAATAACTGGGGATTCCAGTTGCCTATTTTGTCTAGTAAGTGGAGTGTCATTGGTTATTCGTGATTAGGAATGGGTGACGACTCAGTTATAACTCACTGTTTATTCTGGTAAACCGGAAACTAGCAAATTAGGATGCTTGCTGGTGTCCCATTTTGAGGAAGATGGTTTCTAAGTCTTCTTGAGTGCAGTGGAATTCGGTTAGGGGAATGTTGGCAGCGACGAGTTCGCGTAATAAATTTGCGGCATCTTCCGGGCTTCCTGAAAAATCAACGCACACCTGTTGAGTTTCCGGGATTATTGCCCAATTTTCCACCCAAGGAAAGTTTTTTAAGGCCGATGTTAGCGCTTCTAATTTATTTCCTAAAACCGACATGAAAATTTGCTGGCGGCTGAGGCGTTTGTAAAGTTCTTGTAACGGTGCGCTTTCGACCAGATATCCGAGTTCCATGATACCGACCCAGGTACAAAGTTCGGCTAAGTCGCTGAGGACGTGAGATGATATGACTACGGTCATGCCGGCTTCTTGCAAAACTTTGATAATTTCGCGGAACTGCATTCGGGCGATCGGATCTAAGCCAGAAACCGGTTCGTCTAACAACAGCAACAGCGGTTCGTGGATAATAGTTCTCCCCAAACTCAGGCGCTGTTTCATCCCCCGCGAAAGGGTAGAAATTAAGCTGTTGCGCTTGTTGGTTAGTTGCACGAGTTCTAACACGGAATTGATTCGCTCTCGGCGGCGCGGTTGTTGGAGGTTGTAGAGTCGGGCAAAATAGTCTAAATAATCCCAAACAGTCAAGTCGTCGTAGAGGGGAAAGTCGTCGGGAAGAAAGCCGATGCGCTGTTTGAGAATTGGGTGCGATCGATCGCGCAATAACCTATCGCCGTTGATGTAAATTTCCCCTATAGTCGGTTCCTCAGCCGCCGCCAGCATTCGCAGCAAAGTAGTTTTGCCGGCACCGTTGGGGCCGATCAGTCCGCATACTTCGCCTGCTGCTACTTGCAAATCGATGTCATTGACGGCTATATGGCGATCGAATTGTTTCGTGAGCCCGCGAGTTTCTATTGCTAGTTGTTTTGCCATGTTTGGAGGGTGAATGAAGTTTTATCGGTGCATTCCTGGCATGGAAATAGAAGTCTACAACTAGCCTAGCCCGTTCTTCAATGAATTGTCAGCCCCGTTCTGAAATTAAAAATTCAAACGCTTTTATATCTGCTATGCCCGAAGCCCACGAGCATTTAATTTAGGTGAGAAAGGCTATATATCAAGTCTGCACGGAAAATTCCTCTGGATCGATATCCCAATTTGCCCAGCGAATTGCCTCCCTAGCTGATGCCAGGTTAGGCGGCACTCTCAAAGCGTGAATGAATCCCGTACTCGGACAAGTCATTTTTAACAAACAAATCGGCTCGACATCGGCGTTATCTATTTGTAATAGTGCATATTCCTGCCAACTATCTATTTGTTTTGCTTGCAATTCTTGAATTATGCGAGCGTAACCAATTCCTTGAATTAAAACTCGCTTCAGTTCGGCATTATCTTCTGATAACAGCCATTGGGATTGCCATTGGTTCGCGTGTATTTGACCGTATTTTTCAGGCAATCTGACGCCATGATAATAGTAAAAATTCCATCCGTCCGCAAACTCAATGGCAGGTTCTCCTTCCGCGTGCAGGCGGTTTTGACTGTCAAAGCGCAGGTGGCGGGGGCGATCGCACACCGCGCAAATCTTTTCAAAGGGAAATATCAAACCGCAATGCTCGAACAGCAGCTTTTGACAGTGATGTATTTCTTGTGCTCTTTCTGAGAGATTGATGCCTAATGAAGAGATATACAATTGGGTCAAATAGATTTCTTTAAACAAAGTCGTGGGGGTGTCAGGGGATCTCAGGTATAACACAATACGGTTCAGTTAAGGCTCAAACCCTGGTAAATTAGGTATTGTTTCCAAAAATGGAGAGTAAGTTAGCGTGCA
>NZ_JAUBQB010000026.1:0-76718 GCF_036701035.1 Microcoleus sp. Pol7_B2
CTGGCACATCTCTTGATGAAGTTATTCGTGCTTATTGTGCAGAAAGAGTGTCTCATACTTATTTGAAATGACTATAAGTGGGGTAGACCTTAAAGGTGCTGACCTGAGTGGGATAGACCTACAAAGTGCTGATTTGACTGGGGCTGATTTGAGTGGCACAAACCTAACAAATGCGATTTTTTACGCTGTTAATTTGAGTCGGGCATCCTTGACAAGTGCAAACATGAGTGGAATACGTTGTGATTCAGCTAATCTAAGTTTAGCAGAACTCAACGGTGCAAATTTGAGTAAAGCAAATCTGAGTAGTTCCAACTTGACTAATGCTAATCTTGACAAGGCAAATCTGAGTGGTGCAAATCTAACCGCTACTAACTTAAGTAGAGCCTCCTTGTTTCACGCAGACTTAAATAGAGCGGACTTGACTAACGCTAATCTGACTGAAGCCAACATAATTCAAGCAGATTTAACTTCTGCAATTTTAAGTGGTGTAAAACTCTTAGAGGCAAAAAATATCAACGGTTCTAAACTTAGGGCAGTCAAATTGCCCGAAAAGAATTTGTCAGGAATGAAGTTGATAAATGTAGATTTAAGTGTGGCAAACTTGGCAAAAGCTAACCTTAAAAAAGCTTGTTTGCAAGGATCGAATCTAGAAAGAGCTAATCTACGAGGAGCAAATTTAAGTAGAGCAGATTTAAGTAGAGCTAACTTGAAAAGGACCGACTTAACTGACGCAATAACCTATGGCTGGAATATTGAAAATGCCGACTTAACTGGTGCTATAATGCCCGATGGAGAAATCTACGAGCCAGAAACCTCTGACGCAGAAATCTACCAGCCCGAAACTTTGGAAAAATTATCCCAAACAGTAATATCTATGACGCGCAAAATTATTCGTACTGACAAAGCACCCGCACCCGTGGGCCCTTACAATCAAGCCATTGCCGCTACGGGCACTATGCTGTTTGTAGCTGGCCAAATTGCGATCGACATTAGACTAAACGATATTGTCTACACCGACGACGTGGCAAAACAAACCGAACAAGTTATGGCAAATCTCGAAGCCATTCTCACAGAAGCCGGCGCTACTTGGTTGGATGTCGTAAAAACTACGGTTTTCCTCAAAGATATGAATGATTTTGCCGCTGTGAATGCGGTTTATGCGAAATATTTTGATGCGGAAACAGCACCGGCGCGCGCTTGTGTGGAGGTTTCGCGTTTGCCGAAAGATGTGTTAGTTGAAATTGACTGCATTGCTGTGATTTGATTTGAGCTTCTTTGAGAAACCAGGCTTTTTAAATAAGTCTGGTTTCTGGATAGTTTGTTTTTTTTAATATTTATGAGTGATTTAACCGCAGAGGGCGCAGAGGGCGCTGAGAAAGAGGGGAGAGAGATGAATAATTTGAAAGTTTATTTATAGCAACCGCCGAGGGTAAAGTGCGCGACTTTATTAACTTCTACAGCCGATCGCACTTTTGTCGATCTGTCGCTGTCGCGCACCTACTCCCAAATCAATCTGAAACAATCAGATTTAATCTCAATTAGCAATTAGCAATTACTAATCACCAGTTAGCAATTAGCAATTAGCAATTACTCTACAAGTAATTACCAATTACCAACCGTAAACTATTTATTCAGCGCTTCGCGGGCGGCTACCGCTTCGTCGGGATGAATATTCAAGCGGGTCAAATTAATTCGACCTTTATTGTCAATTTCTCGCACTTTGACAATCACTTCATCGTTCACAGCTAACTCGTCTTCCACTTTGCCAACGCGGTAGTCCGCTAACTGGGAAATGTGAATCATTCCTTCTTTTCCGGGCAAAATTTCCACAAAAGCGCCGATCGGAATAATTCGAGTTACGCGGCCGACATACACGTCTCCTGCATTCAACTTGCGCGTCATGCCTTGGACAATGTTGTAAGCCCGCTGAGCTTTTTCGCTGTCGTTGCCAGCAATTGTCACGGTTCCGTCGTCTTCGATGTCAATTTTGACACCGGTTTCTTCGGTGATGGCTTTGATCGTTTTGCCACCAGGCCCAATTACCAAACCAATAAATTCTGGATCGATTTTCAGGGTTAGCAAACGCGGTGCAAACGGCGACATTTCCTTGCGGGGAGTGTCGATGGTTGCCAGCATTCTTTCTAAAATGTGCAGTCTGGCTGGTTTTGCTTGGCGGATGGCGGTGGCAATCACATCTAAGGGCAAACCTTTGATTTTCATGTCCATCTGCAAAGCAGTAATCCCGGTGTCGGTACCGGCTACTTTAAAGTCCATGTCGCCTAAAAAGTCTTCAATTGCCTGAATGTCAGTCAAAATTCGGACTTCATCGCCTTCTTTAATTAAGCCCATTGCCGCGCCGCTGACGGGTTGGGAAAGGGGAACGCCTGCATCCATTAATGCTAGCGTTGAGGCGCAAACTGAACCCATTGAGGTGGAACCGTCGGAAGAAAGGATTTCTGAAACTACGCGAATCACGTAGGGGAAATCTTCTTTGGATGGCAAAACTGGCAGCAAAGCGCGTTCTGCGAGGGCTCCGTGACCGATTTCTCGGCGTCCGGGCGATCGCATCGGCTTGGTTTCTCCTACCGAAAACGGCGGGAAATTGTAGTGATGCAAGTAGCGTTTGTCTTGCTGCGGGTGCAAGTCGTCTCCTAAGTCTTGGGCATCGCCTGGGGTTCCCAGGGTAGCTGCGGACAAGACTTGGGTTAACCCCCGATTAAACAACGCACAGCCGTGTACTCGCGACGGCAGCACGCCTACGCGACAAGAAACGGGTCGCACCTCGTCTAGCTTGCGACCGTCTACGCGGATGCCATCTTCGAGGATCTGCTTCCGCATCATTTTTTTGGTAACGTCTTTGAAAACGTTGCCGATCGCCTTGCTGTTGGCAGTGGCGGCTACTTTTACCGGGTCCTCTTCCGGGAGTTCGGCGATCGCAGCTTCGACTTCATTTGCCTTAACTTCGTCCAATGCTGCATTCCGTATTGTTTTGTCTTTTTCAAATCTTGACAAAATGATGCGGATGGGTTCTTGGGCGCGATCGCGAATGAAGGTTTCCAGGGCCGAATCTTGCGATGGGCGTTCCTCTACCACCAAATCGATGCCCAATTCCGCCATAATTTCGCGCTGGGCTTGAATCAAGTCACAGGCTGCTTCATAGCCGAAGTCGATCGCCTCGATGATATCCTGTTCCGGCAATTGGTTGGCGCCGGCTTCTACCATGATTACTCCATCAGGAGAACCAGCTACCACGAGATCCAACTCGCCTTCTTTGATTTCGCTGTAGGTGGGGTTGATGATGAAATCGTCCCCTACCAAACCGACTCGCACCGCGGCCATCGGCCCGTAAAACGGCATTTTCGCCAGCAGTATCGCTACGGAAGCGCCAGTCACCGCCAAAACGTCCGGTGGCACTTGTTCGTCCATCGAAACCGTTGTGGCTACAACTTGGATGTCATCTCGCAGCCAGCTTGGAAATAGCGGACGCAGCGGTCGATCGATCAAACGGCCAGTCAAAGTCACTTTTTCTGGGGGACGCCCTTCCCTTCGCAAAAATCCACCGGGAATTTTACCGCCAGCGTAGAGTCTCTCTTCGTAATCCACCAACAAGGGCAGGAAATCAATTCCTTCTCTCCCCTGCGATCGAGTCGCTGTCACCAAAACCGCCGTGTCACCCGACTGAATCAAAACTGCACCGCCTGCTTGAGGCGCTAGTAAACCAATCTTCAGTCTAATATCCCGTCCATCGAAGGATATTGACTTGTCTATCTCTACCATGTAGCACTGCTTCCTTATCTACCACATTCTTTCTCTGTCGGGATCGTAACATTACCACAGGATGTTTGAGAGTCCGACGCCAAAAGACAGGGATAATCGCCTCGCGATCGACTGTCCCCGCCTCAATTGTAAGCATTTATACTCGATAATTATTTTTTGCAGTCTGGGGTCGATTCTCCGATCGATTCTCCGGTCGATCGCCCGCCAAACGCCTTCCATAGATGGTACGATGAATTTTCGTTTGGGAATTGGGACGTTGAAGGAAAAAGGAAGAGGGATTTAGTTATCTAGGACAGGGAATAAGCCGTAAGGTGCTTATGGCGCACCCTACATATACAGGTTTTACCTAATTCATGTCTGGCTCAAAATCTCCTCGGTTTGTTTTAAATAAAGTTTTCATAAATTCCATATAAATGTAGTCAACATTCCACTTAAATAAAAATATCAGGATTTTAAAAATGGCAATTTTACACGGCAGTTGGCTCCTAGACAATGAAAAAAGTGGCTTATTTATTTGGGGAGAAACTTGGCGAAAAGTTGGGGCAATTGACACCATAGAATCGGGGAGCAATCTACCGCATCCCTTAGCAATGACCGAAGCTGAATTTAAGAGTTTCCTAAATTCCTTACAGCAGTCAGGAAAACTGGATTGGCAATTACCGGAAACCGCAGAAACTCCACCGGAAAAAAGCAAAAAAACTAGGCGATCGCCCAAAACTCAAAACGCAGCAGAAATTAGCCCACCCAACTCCTCAATTAAAAGGGAAATTCGGGCGCTCGCACTTCCCACCCAAATCTCAGAATCGAATACAAATCTGATGCCGCAGCACTCAGCAGCAGCACTTGAGGAACCAGCCAAAATCGAGGAAATTTACCTTTATCCCTGGCAAGTCGAGGGTTTTTGTCTCAACCCTCAAGCAGCTTTTGTGTTCTTGCAATCACTACCGCTTAACAGCACGGAACCAGACTCTTTTGTCGGCTCAGATTTGCGTTTTTGGTCTCATATTGCTAGGTGGAGTTTGGATTTGTTGGCAAGATGCAAATTTTTGCCTGGATTGGAGAAACAGTCCGACGGTTCTGCTATTGCCAAATGGCAACCGTTGTTAGATAGTTCTACAGATACACTCCGCCTTGCCACTTTTGTCAAGCAAATGCCGACGGCTTGCAGAACATATCAATCGAAGGAAGAAGGAAGAAGGAAGAAGGAAGAAGGAAGAGGGAAGAAGGAAGAAGGAAGAGGGGAAAAAGAAGAAGGAAGAGGGGAAAAGGAAGGAGAATCCAGTCAATTGCCTTTAGCGGTGGATTTGCCTATGGGGGCGGAGGAATTGGTGTTAGGTTTTTTGAGTAGTATTGTAGATAGTCAAGTGCGATCGGCTGGTAGCTCTACTTTAGAGATCAAAACAGTCTCTCCTGTGCGCGAATGGCTGCAAGCTTTGCAGCAGGAATCGGGGATTGTGCAAGTAGAAACAGCAGCATTGGAAAACTTGGCAACCAAGCTGAGTGCTTGGACTGCACCGCTGCAAAACCAATTATCTCAACAAAGTCAATTTCGCACTTGCTTTCAACTCATACCGCCAGCGCCCGGTAAAGCCAACTGGAATTTAAATTATTGCTTGCAAGCAGCAGATGAAACCGAATTTTTGGTGGACGCGACAACTGTTTGGAACAACTCAGTCGAGCGTTTGGCTTATGCGGGGCGGACAATAGAATTGCCTCAAGAAACTTTGCTCAGCGGCTTGGGTTTAGCCTCGAAACTTTATCCGTTAATTGAACCGAGTTTGCAAGCACAGCGGCCTCAATCTTGCCAATTAAATCCGCTGCAAGCTTACGAGTTTATTAAGTCTGTAGCTTGGCGGTTTGCTGATAGCGGGTTGGGCGTAGTTTTGCCGCCGAGTTTGACAAAGAGTGAGGGTTGGGCGAGTCGTTTGGGTTTGAGCATTCAAGCGGAAACTCCGAAAGTGACTCCGGCGAAAGGTGGGGTGGGATTACAAAGTCTGCTAAATTTTAAGTGGGAATTGACGATCGGCGGACAGCGCATTTCTAAGGCAGAATTTGACAGATTGACTGCGTTGAATTCGCCTTTGGTGGAAATTAACGGCGAGTGGGTGGAGTTGCGCGCGCCGGATGTGAAAGCGGCTCAAACTTTTTTTGCCAGTCGCAAAGAGCAAATGACTCTTTCTTTGGAGGATGCTTTGCGTTTGGCGTCGGGCGATACTCAGATGATCGAAAAATTGCCTGTGGTGAATTTTGAGGCTACGGGTCAACTTCAGGAATTGTTGAATACTTTGAGCGATAATCAAGCGGTAAGTGCGATCGCAACTCCGGCTAGTTTCCGAGGACAATTGCGGCCTTATCAAGCCCTAGGAGCAGGCTGGTTAGCATTTTTAGAACGCTGGGGTTTGGGTGCTTGTCTCGCGGACGATATGGGATTAGGGAAGTGCATTTTACCACATTCTTTGCTTTTTCTTAATGGTTTTTTACAAAAAGCTGAAAAAATATGGGAAGCTTATGCCGGAAAAACAGAATTCGACGGTGAGGGCTTTTGGTCTGAACCTAACGAGCAATTACTGGTAAATTCCATAAATCAGGAAACAGGCAAAATTGTACAGGCTACTGTTCGACGGCTTTACCGCCAGCAAGTGCAAGAAAAGTTGCGAACCATCAAACTACAAGACGGTAGCAGCATCACAATTACCCGCCGCCACAAGTTGTTAGGACGCGATGGCTGGACAAATGAGTTCAAGGTTGGAGATTATGTTTGCGTTCCTGCTAAATTGTATTGGGAAGGAAAGCCGGAAGATCCCGATTTGGTCAAGTTTCTGGCTTGGCAGATTGCTGAGGGATATGAGCAGCGCGATCGAGCAATCCTCACAATAACGCAGAAAGATGTGGCAGTTCTTGAAGAATTGCGTCTCACACTTCACCGTTTAAGCAAAAAGTATGGGATAGAAATAAATAATCCTGCTGTTCGTACTCCCGGTAAGCAAAGAGCAGCATATTTAGCTGTGTGCAGTCGATCGTACCAAAGCTTTCTTGAGGCTAAAGGCTACCAGTGGGGGAAGCTGTCAGCCGAAAAAAGCTTCCCGCAATTCATCATGCAAGCCAATCTTGATAGCATTCGGATTTTTCTCAGAAACTACTTTGATGCTGAAGGTTCTGTCATTCCTAAAATGCGGACTATCGAAATTAGCACCGCTTCGCCTTTAATCATCCAACAACTTTCTACATTGCTGCGGCGCTTTGGAATTTGGCTGCGTATCGCCACCAGACAGAAATGCGCCACCAATGGCAGCGGGATTTTTCGCACCTATTATATCGGTACTTTCGGCGGTAACTCAGCGCGCATATTTTTGCAGGAAATTGGCTTCGCTTCTCCCGAAAAACAGCGTAAATTAGAGCAGATTTGCGAATCGGCTTGCAACACCAATGTTGAGGGAATTCCTGCTTCCGATATCGTCGCTCGTGCAGTGGAAATTACAAAATTACCATTGCGCCATTTTGGAATGCACAACCCCGTTTACATCAACGGTTCTCAGGAGTTTTCCCACAGGAGCCTGGCAAGGGTAGTCGCTGGGATGGAAAATATTTTAAATGGGTCTGCCGAACAAGAATACCGTCAGCTAAAGCCTTCAAAGTGGACGAATCAGACTCTAGAAGCTTATGCAAATTTAGACACACAACAGCTAGATACAATCAGAGAAGGCTTACAACTTTTTCTAGACCAAGAAGTCTTTTATTGCCGGATAGAGCAAATTGAGGATTTTGAGTACAGCGGGTGGGTTTATGATTTTGAGGTGAGCAAGTATCACAATTTTGTTGCCAATAATATCTTGTGCCACAATACTATTCAGCTAATTACTTTTCTCCTGCATTTACAAGAACAAAATTCTCTAGAAGCGCCAACATTACTGGTTTGTCCAACATCAGTATTGGGCAATTGGGAGCGGGAAGTCAAGAAATTTGGTCCGACGCTAAAAGTGTTAGTTCATCACGGAGACAAACGCGCTAAAGCCAAAGCATTTGCGACGGCAATTAAAGGAAAGGATTTAATCATTACCAGTTACGCGCTGGTGTTTCGCGATGCGAAGGAATTTCAAGGCATTAAATGGCAAGGATTGGTTTTGGATGAAGCGCAAAATATTAAAAATTCCGAGGCTAAGCAGTCGCAAGCGGTGCGACAAATCGAGGCATCTTTTAGAATTGCGCTGACAGGAACTCCGGTGGAAAATAGACTGCAAGAATTGTGGTCAATTTTGGAGTTTCTCAATCCTGGCTATTTGGGGCCGCGCAATTTCTTTCAGCGCCGATTTGCAATTCCGATTGAGAAATACGGAGATAGAGAATCATTGCAGACTTTGCGATCGCTCGTTCGGCCTTTCATCCTCCGCCGCCTGAAAACTGACAAAGAAATCATCCAAGATTTGCCCGAAAAACAGGAGATGACTGTATTTTGTGGGCTGGCGGCTCAACAGGCAGCATTATATCAGAAAATAGTCGAAGAGTCAATAGCGGAATTAGAGTCAGCCGAAGGCATTCAGCGCCGGGGAATGATTCTGGCTTTGCTGGTAAAACTCAAGCAGCTTTGCAACCATCCGGCTCTTGTGAAAGCAGAAGCTAAGCCGAAAGAATTGGAGATTAAGAGTCAGGAATCGGGGAAATTGCAGCGGTTGGTGGAAATGTTAGAAGAGGTGATCGCTGAGGGCGATCGGGCTTTAATTTTTACTCAATTTGCTGAATGGGGAAAACTCCTGAAACCGCATCTAGAACAGCATTTAGGGCGAGAAGTTTTGTTCTTGTACGGAGGAATTCGGCAACAGCAGCGGGAAGAAATGATCGATCGCTTCCAGCACGACCCCCAAGGCCCGCCAATTATGATTTTATCTTTAAAAGCAGGCGGCACAGGTTTGAACTTAACCAGAGCAACCCACGTTTTTCACTATGACAGATGGTGGAATCCCGCAGTAGAAAATCAGGCAACTGACCGCGTATTTCGCATCGGTCAAACTCGTAACGTGCAAGTCCACAAATTTGTCTGCACTGGTACGTTAGAGGAGAAAATACACGATATGATCGAAAGTAAGAAAGCTCTAGCCGAACAAGTAGTCAGCGCCGGCGAAAACTGGCTCACCGAACTCGATACAGACCAACTTCGGAATTTACTAATCCTCGATCGCAATGCTATTATAGAAAACGAAGAAGAATAATATAGCATTTCTCAGAAAGATGAGGTGCTATCGGTCATAGGGCATAGGGCATAGGGCATACCTCACCACGCTTGAGAACCGCTATATGACCCATTCCCAACAGCATGACACGGAAGTCAAGAATACACGGATAGCTGTTTTTTTCTTTCTGAAGTCAACATCCCAATTACCAATGCCCGATGCCCAATGCCCGATGCCCAATTCCCAATTCCCAAATAAATGATTGACAGAGAATGGTGGACACAACAGTGGTTAGATTTAATCAATACCTACCGCTTCAAAAAGCGCTTAGAACGTGGCTGGCAGTATGCGCGCGAAGGTAAAGTTCTCAGCATTAAATTTCCCAATCAAGAAGTAATTGCCATAGTTCAAGGAACCGATCCAAAACCATATCAAGTTTCTTTAGGACTTGATACCTTAAGCGATGAAGATTGGGATTATGTGATTGAAAATATGTCGCAAAGAGCAGTTTTTTCAGCTAAATTACTAGCAGGAGAAATGCCGCACAATATTGAAGATGTATTTGCAGCAGCAGGCAAAACACTATTTCCGTTAAGCTTATCTGATATTCGATCGCGCTGTAGCTGTCCTGACCCCAAAAACCCTTGCAAACACATCAGTGCAGTATACTACTTATTGGGCGATCGCTTCAGCGAAGACCCCTTCGTACTCTTTCAATTGCGGGGGAGAACCAAAGAGCAAATCTTGACAGCGCTCCGTCAGAGACGAGGTACGCAAGGAGAGGAAAATTCCCAAATCAACTCCGGCGAAAATTCTCCCACTACGAATCCTAAATTGCCAAAGGTCGATCGCTTTTGGGAATATAACCAACAGCTAGAATCATCTTTAGTAGTTATTGTACCGCCGCCCAGCAGCGAAACAGTATTAGATATCTTAGGTCCAATTCCGCTAGCAACCGACGGAAAAGGAACCGCTAGCAAATCCTCCCCCGCATCTGACGCACTCAAGCAGCATTTTAGCAAAATCTACCAAGCAGTTAGCCAGCAAGCAGTTCTAGCAGCACTGAAACGGGGCGAAGGAGATTAACATAATTTACTCGCAGAGATGATACTACGGACTCTGGCTGATAACAAATCAGGCTTTCATACCTCTTTTATGCTTTAGTCTCTCTCTGCTGGAACGAGAGTTTGTCTAGAATAGATGTCAACCGACGAGTCTTACTTTTTGCAATTTCAGTTTACACTTCCTGCAAATTACTCATAATCTCTATCAATTCGTGGGGGCGTTTAATCAAAAAATCGGGATTGTGTGCAGCCAAAACCTCCTGAGAATTAAAACCCCAAGCTACAGCCATTACCTTAATTCCTGTTTTTCGAGCAGCGTCTATATCTCTAATCTCATCTCCCACATAAACGACTTGTTTAGGATTTATATTTTCTCTTTTTAGCCAGCTATTAATAACTTTATGTTTGCCAAAAGTTGAACCAGAGTAAATAAATGTGAAAGTGTCTTGCAAACCATTTGTTTCCAGCGATGCCAAGACATTTTCTCGGGAATTAGATGTGATAATGCCCAGTTGAAATCCCAGTTTTTTTAACTCCAGTAAAACTTCTTTAATTCCCGGAAATAATTGAATATTGGGAATTTCGCTGCGTAACTCTGCTTTCAACATTCTAATTAACAGCGGGAATTTGAAGATAGAAATGCCCGAATACTGAAGGAGTTGCCAAGAAGTTAAATTGCTCAGTTGAGCTATTTGCTCTTTGGTCGCAGACTTAAACCCCAATTCTGCTGACAAACGGTTGGTGATGCTCAGAAGAATATCGATTGTATCTGCTAAAGTACCGTCAAAATCAAAAATAATTACTTTGGTCATTGGACAATAGCAAATAAGGAACGGGGGAGCATACAATTTTAGATTTTAGATTTTAGATCTTAGATGGAAATGACTTACTGCATAATGTATTCACTCTTGGCGATTCAGTACATAGCCTAGGGTTTATCTATAGGGTAATGCGCCCCCTAAGCACCCTGACGAACCTCTCAACTTTTAAGGGTTAATTTGATTTGCTTTCGCATTTCGGCGCAGCATTTCGGGTTTTATGCGCCGCAGCGCCGAAGCTGTAAATCTGCGGTTCCATTCCTCGTCGGAAATGTCGGCTAATTCTGCAAGTGTCGGTGCTATATTTTCAGGATAAGGCTCAAACTCTGCCACATCTGTTGGTTTAGCAAATCGCTGATTCCAAGGACAAACATCCTGACAAATATCGCAACCTGCTACCCAACCTTGTAAATTAGATGCAATTTCATCGGGCAATTTTTCGGCTCGATTCTCGATCGTGTGATAGGCTATACATCGATCGGCATTCACCACAAAAGGCTCAGTAATTGCCCCCGTCGGACACGCCTCAATGCAGCGAGTGCAAGTACCGCAATGTTCCGTATGGGGTTCATCGGGCGCTAACTCCAAATTAGTCAAGATTTCGCCCAAAAACATCCAAGAACCGTATTCGCGCGAAATTACATTACCATTTTTGGCAATCCAGCCAATCCCTGCACGCTGCGCCCACATTTTATCCTGAACCGGCCCGGTATCAGCATAATACCGCGCTTCAATTCCCTCGCCTTGCGATCGCACCCAATTTGCCAAAACCTTCAGTTTTTTGTGCAAAATTCTGTGGTAATCCCTTCCCCAACCGTAGCGAGAGATTTTAGCATATTCGATCCCTGCCTCGACCCCCCCCTCACCAGGGGGATTTGAGGGGCGTTGGTGAGGTGTGTAGTAGTTGATGGCGACACATATTAATGACTGCACCTCTGGCATTATTAATCGAATATCCTGCCGTTTCGGGTTTGCCATCCATGCCATATCCGCCTGATAACCCTTGTCCAGCCAAGCTTGCAATCTTTGTTTTTCTAGATCGAAATCCGTGTCTTTTGAGGCTATCCCGACTTTGTGAAATCCCAACTCAAGGGCTTTTTGCTTCACCAAAATGCTGCTAATTGGCGCTTTCATTTGATACCAGGCAAATATTTACCTTTTGTATTGACTATTTTGAGTTTATATGATATGTCAAGCAATTTTTAACGATCGGTTTCCTAAATAACCTAATTCGGCGCACAGTCTAGTGACGGCGATCGCAATTTACCAAACCATTGATCATAGTTTTATAACTCAGCTATATGTAATTTATATTTGCAAAAATTAACAAAACGTTACATGATGTTAATTAAGGGAGCTTGAGGTTTCCTAACTCAAGTACCTCACTAAAACCACAAATCCCACAGCATACACATGGCAGTTAGCATTCAATCCGCTCAATCTATCTTCTCAAACACCGAGATTGCTAGCGTTGTTCCGGCTACCACCGAAGCCTTCTACAAACTCAGCGTTGAAGACCAACTAGCCTTGCTCTGGTATGCCTACACCGAAATGGGTGTTTCCATCACCGCAGCAGCTCCGGGAGTAGCCAGCATGGCGCTTGTCGAAGGCATTCTGAGCGAAATCAAGCAAATGTCGCCTGCTGCTCAAAGCAAAACCATGTTTGACCTAGCCAGCAACGCCGACACAACGATTGGTCGGATTTACACTTCCTTGCGCGTCAACACCAAACTCGGTTTCTGGTACGAGTTGGGGCAGTTGATGAAACAGGGCCTTGTCGCTCCGATCCCCGCTGGCTATCAAATGTCTCCCGAAGCCACCGCAGTTCTCGAAACCATCAAGAAACTCGATCCAGGCCAGCAAATTACCGTACTTCGGAATACCGTAGTTAACATGGGCTATGACCCTGCTTTTAACCAAGAGTACGGCAAACGCTCTGCCCCGCGCAGCACTCCCACCGCTCCAGAAGAGCGGGTAAAAACCACAATTGAGGGTATCAGCGAGCAGACTGTCCTCAACTACATCGACTACATGAACGCCTTCGACTTCACCCCAGCGGTAGGTTTATTTGCTGAAGAAGGTGCTCTGCAACCACCTTTCCAAAAGCCGATCGTCGGTCGCGAAGCTATCCTCAACTATATGCGGGAAGAGTGCGTCGGACTGAAAATGATGCCCGAGCGAGGCGTATCGGAACCCGCAGAAGATGGCTACCGCCAAGTGAAAGTCACTGGCAAAGTCGAAACTCCCTGGTTCGGATCGAATGTGGGTATGAACATCGCGTGGCGGTTTTTGCTCGATCCCCAAGGTCAAATTTTCTTTGTGGCGATCGACTTGTTGGCATCTCCTAAAGAATTGCTCAATTTGATGCGTAAATAGAATATTCTGGTTCGGTCAGTCAAACAGACTTGGCCAGAAACCCAGATGCCTTTAGGCATCTGGGTTTCTATCATTTTAGATTTTAGATTTTAAATTTTAGATTCAAGAATTGAAGGATGGGAAATGACTGATGGTATCAGGGTTTGCAGGTTGGCTACACTTACATTTTTTGAAAGGAATATTGATGTTGGTCGATCGCTCTGAAAGCGGCGATCGACGCTCTGCGGTTCCCGATTCCTCCTTTTTTCGGAGAATTATTTTCCTACCCCTACTTATATCTTTTGAGGGATTTGCTGCGACAAAGAGAATGATTACAGTATACTCATTCATTTGAAATCACTTGTTTTATGACCGCAACAACTCGACCTATTTTAACTACCTCTATAAAGATTGCAGGCCTCACAATGCCAGGGATAGTGCAATATTTTGAAACTTTAAACGCGGGCGATTTTGAAGCGACGGCTAATTTATTTGCCGATGACGGGGTTCTGCACGCGCCGTTTGAAGATCCAATTATCGGCAGCATCTCGATCGCCACTTATCTAAAAAAAGAAGCACGAGGAATGCAGCTAGAACCCCAGAAAGGTGTCAGCCAAATTTTAGAAGATGGCAAAGTAGAAGTTCAGGTCAGCGGTCGAGTGCAAACTTCCGCATTTGGTGTTAATGTCGGATGGCTATTCTTGCTCAATTCTGACCAAAAAATCCTTTCTGTCACCGTCAAACTGTTAGCTTCTCCCCAAGAATTGCTAAGTCTGCGGTCACAGAAAAAATTTGATGCTTAATAAGCTGTTTCAGATTTAAATTCTCTATTTTGGTTTGACCTGTCGATCGCACTTAATAGCTAAAGTTGTGCGATCGACAGGTTAATCGGCTTTTTATCGCCCGAATAAGGCAGAAACCGGGTTTTGATCCAAATCTTTGGTGAAGTGCCACTCACGGTATAAAAAATCGGTTTCGTGGCTATTTGTGCGATCGTAACTTTACCCCTACAATCTTACAGTCTCGCCTTGGGCTGACGCTACTGCACGGAAAATTGGCTGTCACCGCAGCGCGTGCGACAGACAGCCAAAGCGAGTCTAAAAGTGCATTGCCAATCATTAATGACTAATGACTAATGACTAACTACTAATTAAGATTTTTCCGGCAAGCTCGCTTCCAACTTTAGACAGTTGCGACCGTCTATTTGCAAAGTGTAGTCCACCCGATCCATAAGTCTGCTCATAATCAGCCAGCCGTAGCCGCTTTCCTGTTTAGCTTCCGGCCTCGGGGGATTGTAAGTATCCATTTCGTAACCTTTACCGTAATCCCAAATTTCTAAACCAATATCCCTATTTTTTAAATTCAAGCGAATTAACACGGGCAAATTGGGTTGATCTTTGTGAGCATGGCGGATCACGTTAGAATAGGCTTCTGCTAACACCAAGCGCAAACGATTCGACTGACGCGGCCAATCGACGTGCTCTCCTAGCTCTACTTCCAAACTGCTCAGCAACCAATTTTCAACAATTGTTAAAAACCGCAAGTCGCTTGGCACATGAAGCTCAGTATTCATAAAAAAATCCCGTAAGTTTGAAAACCCTGTGTATTCACACCAGGTATGAAACACGACGCGCCGAATGGATTCGGCCTCAATACTTGTCGCTACTTGGGGGATACTAGCCTTTTCTGTTTAAAAATCAGGCATTCATGATTCGGTAGAAGGCAGAAGTTAAGAGTATAGTTGAAAACTTTAGTTATGGGTCTAAAGCCCATTAACAATTGATAATTATACCGAGACTGCAAGCAGCGAGGTATAAAAAATCTTTGTTTCAATCCCTGGCTTTTAAGCTTTGGTTTTTTCTGACCAATGCCTTCTACCTTAACCTTTTACAGGTGTTTAATCCCCCAGGAAAGCGATTCAGGAAACTAGCTGCGCCATCGCCGGCTAGGTTTTTTACTGTTGACGATAACGCCGTCCTTTGCAGGACTACTCTGTGAACCGTCAACCAGCAGGGCTTAAGTTTTTTCGGCTCTCACCCCCGACTATGGGTCGGGAGTCGCTGACAGATTCAAAGAACCTCCAGAGAGAGTATGGTTTGGTCGTCTTCCTGAACGGGATTATCGGCTCGGATGTGAGCCAACAAATTGTCCAAGTTGAAAGAACCAGGTTCCTGAATCAAGAGTTGCCAAAGCCCTTCTTGTTGTAGCATAGAACGGGTTGGTACACCCCCTGCGACCGCTTCAGTGGTCACGCTAGCTTCAGTAATTCCGTCACTCGTCAGCAGAAATACATCTCCTGACTTTAATTCGATCGTACCTGCTTTGCCTCTCCAAACTGGTAGTATCCCCAAGGGAATGCCACGAGCTTTCAGGAAATTCGGCTCGGCTGGCGTTTTACCGCTAGCGGCTTGAGCTTTCACCTCCGAGTGAGACCAAACAATCGGGTAAATGTGACCGGCATTAGCAAAGGCGAGGTGTCCGGTTGACGGAGTGTAACGAGCTACAACCATTGTAATAAAATGGTTGTTGCCGATCAGGTCGTCAGACATACTGCTATTCATGTTCTGCATAACTTGAGCGGGTTCTGGAGAAACTTCTTGGGAAAGTTCCCGCCTCATCACCGAAATCGCGCTCGCCATAAATAGAGCAGCCGGAACTCCCTTACCCGAAACATCTCCCACCGCTATCCAAATATCTCCTTGGGAGTGGACGTAGACTTCAAAAAAGTCGCCACCAACTTCCCGCGCCGGATAGCAGCAAGCTTGCACTCTGACAGTTTCAAAATCCGGCCAACTTTGGCGCAACAAGTTTGTTTGGATTTGGCGAGCCACTTCCAACTCGTTTTGCATCTGCTTGGCTAAATCCAGAGTGCGCTGGTAGAGCTTAGCTTGAGACAGGGCGAGAGCAGCTTGAGCTGCTACACCTTCTATTAACTCTATATCTTCTGCCGACCAAGGGTTAGTGCCGCCAATCTGGGACAAAGCCAGTACCGCCAGCAATTCTTGCTGGTAAGTCAGGGGCACGGCAATCTCAACCGAGTTACCATTCCCCCCACTGTTTGAGTTCACTTGAGTTTGGCGGGTGGCTACAGCTTGAACCAGCAAATTTTCATCAAAAGAAAAGCTACTGGCCTCGTCGGTTTGGGCTTGGTAGGGGAAGGTACTCGGCAATAGTCGATCGCTCTCTACCGGCCGCAGCATACAATAGTTGGCCTCAAAAGTTTGACCTACGGTTTGAACAATAGTTTGTACCATACTAGAGTAATCTAGCGACCCGCGAATGACGCTCATTACCTCATTGAACAGAGATTCCTTGCGTAAAGCGCGGCGCAATGCAACGCTGCGCTGCTTGTAGTATTTGTAAGTATCTGAGGCTTGATTGATCACCAATTTGAGTTCTTCTGGATTCCACGGTTTGGTGATGTATTTGAAAACTTGACCTGAGTTGATGGCCTCAACCAAATCTTCAACATCGGTGTATCCCGTTAGCAGAATCCGAATCGTATCGGGAAATCGCTCGACTGTTTTCCCCAAAAACTCGGTGCCATTCATTTCTGGCATCCGCTGGTCAGATATAATCACCGCCATCTCACCCTGTTCGTCTAGAACTTCCAGGGCGCTGAGGGCGCTATCTGCTTTGTAAACCTGAAAGTCGCGTCGAAACGTCCGGTACAATAAATCCAAGTTGTCGGGTTCGTCATCGACTACCATCAGTTTCAGCTTGCTTCCATCTCCCCGACTCATCTTTCTTCCCCCTTGAAAACCCCCACCATAGCTGTAATCAGCAAGGTGGCGGGAGGAAAAGGGGGGCTGGATATATGCAACATATCAGTTACGTCAAGTTGAGTTAAAGAAACCCGTTTTACCTCAAGGTGAGCATTCCTTTCGCACCATCTGTTCGCACAGATGAGAGGCTTTCGATACTGTAACCCGCCTCGGTAGGCCGCTTCAATAGGGAAAATTCCCGAGTCAGCTTTCACGCTGTGATACGAGCAATGACCTTGTTAGCAGTCGGTAGTTTTCTAAACACACCAGCATTCAAAACTGCTAATTAATGCTCTGATTGCAGAGTTCTTAACTAGCTCGGCACTGTCCTCGGTGTGAATTTTAACACTTACTACTAACGCAGGTATTGCTACCTAAGTCTGGTCAACACCGGCTGTATTTCAAGCCCCACTGTACCCGGAGGGTTAGTGGTGGGTTGTTGGCGCTATTCCCTACATCTTTGCCGCATCGTACTTGATTGCTGCATGCAAGTCTCCCTAATCTCTGAACTTTTTGCAGCAAGCATATTACTACTGCCGAATCAAGTTATTCTTTCTGCCAGTCTGAGCTTAGCAGAACGAGAGCGGGGATTTCTAGCGACTTCTTCGGATTGTGGCCCGATCGGCTTTTTTGTCAGTACCTGCAAATTGGGTGTTCCTCTGAGTTGGTGCTTGACTGGTCGGTCTTCGAGACTGTGAAATGTAATGATTCCGATTCTCCCACCGGGTTTTAACCACCTTGGGGCTTGGTTGAGGAAAGTTTCTAAAGAAGCGAGTTCGGAGTTGACAGCTATCCTTAAAGCTTGGAAAGTACGGGTGGCCGGATGGATTCTGCCGTTGCGCTGCTTGGGGGGGAAGCTGGAGGCGATCGCGCCTGCAAGTTCTGTTGTTGTTTGAAAAGGACGCCCTTGCACAATCCGCCTTGCGATGCGCCGCGACAGTCGCTCCTCGCCGTACTTGTAAATAATATCTGCTAGTTTAACTTCTTCCCAGTGGTTGATAATCTCTTCTGCCGTCAAAGATTGCTGCTGGTTCATACGCATATCTAGTTGAGCTGGGTGGCGAAAACTAAATCCTCGTTCCGGTGTATCGAACTGAGCAGAGCTGACGCCCAAGTCTGCTATGATACCATCAAATTCGGCCTCTGGGGACTGATATTCAGCAAAGTTGCCGTGCCAAAACTCAACGGGAGAGTTGGCAAATCGGGCTTGGCAAAAACGGATGGCTTGTTCATCGCGGTCGATCGCCACCACTGTAACATCTGGCGCCGCCGCTAAAATCAAACTCGTGTGTCCGCCGCCCCCAAGCGTCGCGTCCAAATAGTGTCCGCCTGGACGCACAGCCAAACCCGCAATTAATTCTTGACCCAAAACTGGAACGTGATAGGTGTCAATACTGACATCTGATCCAGGGGTATCCTTCTCAGAGAGCTCGATATCCTTCATAATCTATAAAGCGAAACAAAAATCAACAATAGTCAGTAATCATTAATTCATTTAATTATGTCAAGAATTGAGACTAGAACCGAACCGATGGTGCTCAACATGGGGCCGCACCACCCATCCATGCACGGGGTACTCCGGTTAATTGTCACCCTGGACGGGGAAGATGTGGTGGACTGCGAGCCTGTTTTGGGCTATCTGCACCGGGGGATGGAAAAAATTGCCGAAAATCGCACCAACGTGATGTACGTGCCCTACGTGAGCCGCTGGGACTACGCTGCGGGGATGTTTAACGAAGCGGTGACAGTGAATGCACCGGAAAAGTTGGCAAATATTGCTGTCCCGAAACGGGCTAGTTATATTCGGGTAATTATGCTGGAGTTGAACCGGATTGCTAACCACTTGATGTGGGTAGGACCGTTTTTGGCGGACGTGGGCGCGCAAACTCCTTTTTTCTATACTATGCGCGATCGCGAACCAATTCTCGACTTGTGGGAAGCAGCCACAGGTTATCGCATGGTGAATAATAACTATTTCCGCATTGGCGGAGTCGCCGCAGATTTGCCCTACGGTTGGGTAGATAAGTGCGAAGATTTCTGCGATTACTTCATTCCCAAAATTGACGAGTACGAACGTTTAATTACCAACAATCCAATCTTCCGTCGCCGGATTGAAGGCCTGGGTACTATTTCTCGCGAAGAAGCGATTAACTGGGGACTATCCGGCCCTATGTTGCGGGGTTCCGGCGTAAATTGGGATTTGCGGAAAGTTGACCATTACGAATGTTATGACGACTTCGACTGGGAAGTTTGTACCGAAGCTGCTGGCGATTGTTTAGCCCGGTATTTAGTACGGATTCGGGAGATGCGCGAGTCTGTTAAGATTATCTATCAAGCCTTGAAAGGACTCCCCGGCGGTTCTTACGAGAATTTGGAAGCGAAGCGACTCGAAAGCGGTCCCAAATCTGAATGGAATGGTTTTGACTATCAGTTTATTGGCAAAAAAGTAGCGCCGACTTTTAAGATTCCCAAGGGCGAACATTATGTCCGCGTTGAAAGCGGCAAGGGTGAGTTGGGGATTTATATTATCGGGGATGATAGTGTGTTTCCTTGGCGCTGGAAGATTCGGGCTGCAGATTTTAATAATTTGCAGATTTTGCCTCACATTGTGCGGGGCGTGAAGATTGCGGATTTGGTGGCAATTTTGGGGAGTATCGACATTATTATGGGCTCGGTTGACAGGTAGGTTTTGTCGATTTTTATCTAAGAAATTAACCCGGTTTTTTTAGGGAACCGGGTTGATTTTTTTGAACCCCAGATAAACGCGGATAGATATCGATTAATTTTGCTGTTAAGGTAGCTAAAATATACCTGATTTCTCTCTTCTCTCTTCCTCTGTGCCCTCTGCGCCCTCTGCGGTTAATAAAAAAAATCTCTCCTTCACAAATGAAATAACATCAACTTTGATTCGATAAATTATGAAAGTCCAGCAACCAGATATCAATGACCGCAATCCGGATCTCTGTGCTTTAATCTGCGAAAGAATTGCCACCAGTCCGCAAGGGCGTATTACTTTTGCTGAATATATGGACTTGGCATTATATCATCCGCAGCACGGTTATTATAATAGCGATCGCCAGTCGATCGGCAAACAAGGCGATTTTATCACGTCGTCTCATTGGGGGGCTGATTTTGCGGAGGTTTTGGCAGAGCAGTTTGTGGAAATGTGGGAATTGCTCGATCGCCCTTTCAATTTCGCGATCGTAGAAATGGGCGCTGGGCGGGGAATTTTTGCCGAAAATTTGCTGAAATATCTGCAACGGCAACATCCCGACTTATTTAAAAATTTAACATACATAATTGTTGAAATTTCGCCAAGACTTCAAGCGGAACAACGCCAAAAGTTAGGTGATATCAAGTGCGTTAAGTGGTGCAATTGGGATGAGATAGTTAATAATTCAATAATCGGTTGTTTCTTTTCTAATGAGTTAGTGGATGCTTTCCCCGTGCATCAATTCATTCTGGAAGAAGGGCAAGTTAGGGAGATTTATGTTGCCGCAGAAACACCAAAAAATGAGCAAGAAGAAATAAAAATTGTTGAGATATTTGGCGAAGTTTCTACGCCTAAAATTGCTGAATATTTTGATTTGGTGGGACTCGATTTGTCGGCGAGTGTTTATGGGAATGGTTATCGCAGTGAGGTAAATTTGGCGGCTTTGGACTGGATGAGTACAGTTGCTCAAAAGTTGCAACGGGGATATTTGTTAACTATTGATTATGGTTATCCGGCGCACCGCTATTACAATCCGAGGCGCAGAGAGGGGACGCTACAGTGTTATTATCTGCACCGATATCACAATAATCCTTATATTAATGTGGGGCGGCAAGATTTAACGGCTCATGTTAATTTTACAGCCCTAGAAAGGCAGGGTGAATTGTGCGGTTTGGATGTGGTAGGGTTTACTCAGCAGGCTTTGTTTTTGATGGCGTTGGGTTTGGGCGATCGCCTTGCTTCTCTGTCTACAAATGATGCGGAAGCATTGGATTTGGCAACGTTTTTGCGGCGCCGGGAGGCTTTGCATCAGTTGATCGATCCGATGGGTTTGGGGGGTTTTGGGGTTTTGGTGCAGTGTAAGGGGTTGAGGGAGGAGGAAAAGGGGAGAATATTGAAGGGTTTGATGGTGCCTGATTAATTATTTTGGGGAAATGTACGTGTTCTCATATTGAGGAACGATATAGGCTTCGTCCATAAGAGCCTCCTCCTCCTCTGGCTAGATGATGACCCAGAAGTTTTCCTCATAACCTCACGTTAGTTAAAGCAGGCATTGAGTAGAAGGAAGGATAAAGGCTGTACGCCGTAGGCTTTCCAGTACGGTAAGCCCGATCGCACTTTATCCTTATCCCAGCCCTGTAGCAAAACATCAACCCACTCCTATGGGAGGTTTTTTTCGAGAAAACAGCCTCAGCCTACTCATGTTCCGGCTGTTATTTTTCTCACTGGTAGGTCAAATCATCACGGGTTATCACGACTACAGTCAAGAACTAAAAGATCGCCAGCAGCACCAGATTTGTGTTGTTGAGTATCTTGGAAGCGGTCAATTTATCGAAGCGCTCTTTGAAAACTGGGAGAGCGAGTTTCTGTCGAACGTCACACTCACAGTTTTGTCTCTTTTCTTGCGGCAAAAGGGTTCGCCCGAATCCAAACCAGTCGTGAAGCGAAGCTATCCCGAAGGGAATCGCCCGAAGGACCCAACAGGAAAAGATTAACAAAGCCTTTTGGGGCGTTTAACTGTTACCTAAATTAGTAGAGCTAGGTAAAATAAATCTGTTTTGACAGCGACATCATCATTAGTTCAAAACTACTCTTTTAGGTAGAGGCATCCATATTTTTAGTTTTTTTAGAATGACCTATAACTTGCAAGTAATTACTATCACTAAAACAGGTTTTGCAAGTTTTTTAACCTGTCAACCAATAGGAAAAAGTTGAGTATAAAGGAGTTGCATCATGACAGATACAAGCAACCGTGGATTCGCATCAATGGATGAGGATAAACAGCGGGAAATTGCCAGCCAAGGCGGAAAAGCTGCCCACGAAAAAGGAACAGCACATGAGTTTACTTCCCAGGAAGCGAAAGAGGCTGGTCGCAAGGGTGGCGAAACAGTCAGCCAAGATCGGGAGCATATGTCAGAGATCGGTCGCGAAGGCGGCAAAAGTTCTCACAAAAAGGGAAATAAGTAGTTCTTGAGTGCGTGTCCTGATTCTTTTCCAAGCGAGACTAGAAGTTTCAATCCGTATTGGAACTTCTAGTTTGGTGAGTTTTGGGGTTTTGGTGCACTGTAAGGGGTTGAGGGAGGATAAGGGGAGAATCTTGAAGAGTTTGATGGTGCGTTAAGTTAACTTGAAGCAGCCACACGCACTCTTTTTCAATTACTTTTGTCATCACTTAAGCGCACTGACTCAGTGGCGGAAATTCCCATTTTCCAGAATATAAAGTAGATGGTAGCTTTAAACAATAGGCAGCAGGAACAACCTCGATCAACCACCAATTAAACATATCTCGTCGGGCTTCAGTAAAACCAGAAATGGCGTCCCCGGTAATGGCATCATACAAAATATCCAAGATGGCATGATATGCTGTTTTGGTGTTGAGTGTTTGCAGCAAGCCGTAGAAAATATTATAAGCTTCGTTACTAGCTTGATATTTTCCAATTTTGTTGATATTAGGAAACAAGGTATCTGCCCAAGTTTCTGGGATTTCACAACTATCCTTCAGCCAACAAGATACAATTCCTTCAACGATATCAGCTTTGTGTTCTTCAGGAAAGTAATGTTTAATGGTCGCTTTAGCTGCTAATGCTATTCCATAAGCCATATAGACGTATCGCTGATGGGATATTGGATCATTAGGCATTCCAAAGGCTGTCATTACTTCTACAAAGGCTTCTTCTACATTGCACTTTCCACCTGTTTCGTATAAATCGTCATATTTTCTGTCCCAAACCGTCTGAAGTGTTTGCTGTAATTGCTCTGGAATAGTTGAGTTGCTGGGCAATTTAAAATCGGTGTAGTGACCTAGATCAAACTTTATCATTGGCTTTCCCTCCTTATGTATTTCCCTTGATAGTCAACCAAGATCAAGCTAATTTTAAGATTCATATCACCTCCATTCTACCTTACCCAGAGATGCCAGTAAAGCCTTCCTTGACTCTACTGGCTTTTTATCCTCTATTTCTACGGATATGGTTCCTTGTAGAAGATAATCACTTCAATGTTCGGGAACAACCTAGCAAAGTCTTCATCGCAGGTAGTGTTGCAGCCAGAACACATCTCCATCTCCGTGTAAAGGTAAAGCCTTCCTGTCGCCTCAGAAGGTACACTATCTCCTTCCAACTCTTCTGCAAGTGCATTGAAGAGCTTGTACTCGGCGTGTTCTTTGTTGTAATTATTATGGAGTGCTGCTCTGTCAATCCTTTCCTGAAAAAACAACTTTGGCCCATTGTCTCTGCCTGGAATATTGAGAGGCTTTTTCTTGCTGGTAGCTTCTTTGCTATAAACTCGGCCAGTTTCTAGTTCGAGTTTGGCAGCCGCAGCATTACCAGAACTGGGTTTTCTAATATGGAGCGAGCGAACCTCTTGAGCCTTAGTCCGTAGTTCCTCTACGATGTCCGCAAACTGCTCAGGTATGTCTTGAGGATCTTCGTAATGAGGTGTGTTTCTCGAGGGGTTTCCTGTAGTTAAGTTTTTTTTCAGGCGATTAATATTTGATTTAAAAATAAAAATATATATAACCTGACTTAGACATAAGCTTAAAGCCCCGTCAGACTCAGGTATTTTAATTATACTACACTTTCAAATTAACTGCAAACTCTGCTCGGACACCTCTTCTTCAGCCCATTTTAATCGTTCCTGAATAGACATCCCCTGCAACTTTTTACTCATTTCATATAAATCAACTTGGGGATAATCCCTCTTAAATAACGGAATCAAAGCCTCAACAACAGCAGCGATTCCCTGCGGCGGCACTGCATTGCCAATCTGCCGCCGCACTTCAGTCGTAGAACCTTCAAAAACAAAATCATCGGGAAATGTTTGCAATCTTGCCCTTTCACGATTCGTCAAAGAACGCGGTTCTAAATAATGATAACCCCAAGTTCCGCCACCTCCACCAGCAATGATTGTTGATGATGGTTTATCTGGATGAATTCGCCGATAAACGTGACTGATCATGCCTTTGACATAGTATGGACTGTCCTTGGGAATATCAGAAAAATTGCCTCCCGGTTTAATCCGATTTAAAATTTCCACGGTGCGGGATTGAATTTTATGATGTTTGTTATTGTCAAGAACTGCTTCCACATTTTTGAGCGCTTCGCCCGCAGTTCGATAGGGATTATTGCGATTTGGCCCGTATTCTGGCTGAGGATGCACAAAGTTAAATCCTGTATCCATCCGAATGCCAACTAATAACACTCTTTGGCGAAATTGGGGAACTCCGTAATCAGCAAAGTTGTAAAGTTTAGGTTTAACTAAGTAGCCTGGAGCGATACTTTCAAAGTCAGAAATTATTTGTTTTATTGCTTGATAATTATTTGCACTTAATAAGCCTTTGACGTTTTCTGCTACAAAAACTTTGGGCTTTTTTTTATTTACAAAATCGAGAAAGTATGTATATAAATTACCTCTGGTTCCTTCAAGTCCCGGACGTTTCCAAATTAGGGAGAAATCTTGACAGGGGAACCCTCCTATACATATTTCTGCTTCGGGAACTTGTACAATGTCTATATTTTCTATGCTGTCGTTGATGATGACATCAGCGATGTTTCTGCTGAATGTTTTGCAGGCGTATTGATTGGAGTCGATCGCCCAAACTACCTCAAATCCGGCTTGGTGGAATGGCAAATCCATGCCGCCGCAACCAGAAAATAAGGAGATGAGTCGCGGTTTTTTTGTCCAGGCGATCGGCTGGAGAGGTTCGATTAACATAGGAGTGTAAAGTTAGCCAAGGGCGGGCTGGATGCCCGCACCACAAGAGTGTCATCATACCAAAACCCGATCGAACTCGACTCATCAATTGATCTTTCACTCTTCATCATCTAACTCGATCCCCGCTTGACGCAGTTTTTCGGCCAATCTTTCAGCGCGGAGTCGTTCGCGATCGGCTCTTTCTTCCGACCACAGCAATAACTCGCCTTCTGCATCCCACCACCTCAACCAACAGCCTGTCCTTCCTTCGTGGGTTCCTTCCCAAACTCCTAAAAACAAGTTTAATCCCGGTATCCAATAACGTCCATTTTCATCGGGTTTTTGCAAGTTGTAGTGCTCTGATTCTAAATCGTAAACTTCTAAATGAGCTGTTTTTGCTCGGAATATGACGTATCTCGGTACTTTGATTACTTGCTCGTAAAAATACCACTTTCCCACCCGCGAGGTAAATTCAACGGAGTATTCTTCTCCATAGGTTTCTGAAAGAAACTCCATCACAATTTGGGGGATGGTTCCTTCTGTGTGTGGCGTGTAACTACGGCGTACTTGAGAGACATTTTTTGGATTGACGGGTTTCACGTACATCCAATCGGGTGCTTTGCAGATAATGCGCTGTTCGTCGCTGCTTGAACCTGGGAAACTTAGGCCGGCACACAATGCAAAGTTGGAAACAATTAAGGCATCCTGCATTAATTCTGGAAATGCTGTTAGCGGCTGGCGCAAAGCTGCGGCTAATAATGGTTGGCTTTCGTCTTCCACGGGGTCGTCTGGTAGTTGAAAATCTTCTGGTAGTAGCGGCCAAGTGATTGTGAGTTTTGTTTCTAGGTTTTTAGTTCCTACCGACATAGTTTATCAGAGGTTAAATGTTTTAATGCTTAAATTATATCTCTTGGTTTTTGGGATTAATGTTAATGGCTTAATGACGAGGCAGAGCCTCTGGATATGCGTTACCGGGCAGAGCCAATTAGTAACGACTTAAGCCGACAGTCCGCCAGGGGTTTCAACCCCTGGCTAATAGCGAAAGTCCTCTTAAGAGGACTGAGAAGAAGACTGTTAAAATAATTAGTCCTCATAGCGAGGACTTTCGCTTTGAGGCAGGGAATTCATTCCCTGTCGGACTTAATATGCAGCTACGATCTTCTGCTTTAGTTCGGTGGTCATTGCTAGCAGTTCTGATTGTGCGATCGCACTTTGTTCACCACTCGCCAACCACTTCAATTGTACCGTCTCGTTTTCAGCTTCCGCATCTCCCAAAACTAAACACCCAACCGCACCGCTGCGATCGGCTCTTTTAAACTGTTTCCCGAAAGCACTACCGCTCAAATCTATCTCGACACTAAACCCCGCACTTCGCAATTTTTGAGCTAACAATACCGATTGCTGTTCTGCTTTTTCGCCCCTGGATACCAAATAAAAATCTAACTTTGGCACGGGCAAAGGTTGCAACTTTTGCAGCAGGATAATCAACCTTTCGATACCCATTGCCCAACCGACTGCCGCCGTATCTGGGCCGCCCAATTCCTTTACTAAACCGTCGTAGCGGCCGCCTCCGCAAACTGTTGCTTGCGCTCCCAAATCGTCGGAGATAATTTCAAATGCGGTGTAGGTATAGTAATCTAAACCGCGCACTAATCGAGGATTTAACTGATAGCTAATTCCTAAATTTGTGAGCATAAGCTGCACTTGCTCGAAGTGCGATCGCGACTCCTCTCCCAAATATTCTAAAATGCTCGGCGCACTAGCTACAATTTCTTGAGTACGCTGATTTTTGCTGTCCAAAATCCGCAGCGGGTTTCGAGTCAAGCGGTCTTGGGAATCGGCGTCTAATTCGGATTTGTACGGTGTAAAATAATCTATTAATGCTTGCCGATAATTTTGTCTGTCTTCCTTATTTCCGACAGAGTTAATATCTAGTCGCAAATTTTTTAAACCGAGAGTTTGCAGGATGTCGCAGGCGATCGCAATTACTTCGACATCCGCACGAGGATTCGCACTCCCCAAGACTTCCACGCCAATTTGATTGAACTGCCGCTGTCTTCCCTCTTGCGCGCGTTCGTAGCGAAACATGGGCCCCGCATACCACAGACGCTGTACGTCTCCTGCTGCGTACAAACTGTTTTGAATAAAAGCTCGGACTACCCCGGCGGTGCCTTCTGGGCGCAAAGTAGTCGATCGATCGCCCTTATCCTTAAAAGTGTACATTTCTTTGCCTACGACATCGGTAGCTTCGCCGATGCCGCGTTCAAATAAAGATGTCTGTTCAAAAATTGGCGTCCGAATTTCTCGATAAGCCGCTTTTTTCAAAATTGTTCTAGCGACTTCTTCTATATTTTGCCAATATTGAATTTCAGCGGGCAAAATATCCCGCGTTCCCGGTAAAGTTTTAATTGCACTCATTTTGTTAGTCAGTAGTCAGTTGGCAGTAGTCAGTTGTGATTAGTAATTAGTCATTAGTCATTAGCCATGAGTCATTAGTTATTAGTCAAGAGTTAACAGTTAACAGTTAACAGTCAACAGTCAACAACTAACAATTCCCAATAACTAATGACTTAATAATTCCCACGCTCCGTAACGATCGCCATAATAAGCCAAAATGCGATCGACCCGCTCGCGACCTGCCAAATCGAACCCTTCAGGATACTGTATCCACAAACCCCCAACTTGGCTGTCGTAGTAATCAAACCGCTGCGACTGCTGCGGAATTAAACCGGTTTCCACCCCTTCAACTTGACGCAAATGGATCGCCACTTCGCGATACACCGCCAGTGGCAATCCAGGGCATTGAATTTGATAGCGGAGTTGTTTTTCTTGTGCCGTTTGCATCATTTCTTTGCCTGTCCCCAACCAAAATCCCTACTTAAGATACTTCTTTATCGATCGGCCGCGGTAGAGGACAGCAGTTAATATTGTCCAAACATACCTTTCCCCACTGCAACGCCCAGCGTACAAGCGTAACTCGATTGTCAGCGCGCGTCTTGTTCAAGATATTGCTAATGTGGTTGTCAACTGTACGCTTGCTAATCTCTAACTTTTCGGCGATTTTCTCATTAGTCAATCCGGCCGCTACTAACTCTACCACTTGCAATTCTCTGTCCGACAGGGTGACAGGGGTCCCAGAGACAATCCCACTCATAAATTTTTCCTATGTCTGCATATTTACCTATCTACAATTCTAAAGGATGAGGGATCGAGTATGAAGAGAAAATTAAATTTGCTGTGCTACTCTTTCGGGCCCGAAGCACAAACTCGCTTGTAGAATGGCCAGGAGTGCAAACCCAGCGCGCACACGGCAAGACGCGCAGCCACCACTGCTTGTGCGTCGGGTGGCAGATGCTGCCTTTACCTACGCGCATCTGACATCCGGGCCCAACCTGCAGATGTTTGCGCGTAAAACAACTAACTTATAAGACCGCACTATATTTCAGCCTTTAGGGAGTAACTGCCAATATCAGTAAGTCTGATATTATAGGAGCAGCCATAAAAAAATAGCTTGCAATTTTTCTGGGATGGGTTAAAAATCATTATTGACCTGTCTACTGCTGGTCTAAAATCTCAAATCTAAAATCTCAAATTTCTATGACTTATCCTCGCGTTCTGTGTCTGGGTGAAGTTTTATTTGATTGTTTAGCAGACAAACCAGGAGTATCTCTCGAAGAGGTAGAATCTTGGACGGCATATCCCGGCGGTGCTCCTGCTAATGTTGCCTGTGCTTTGGTTAAATTGGGGACGGCGGCGGGATTTATCGGTGCTGTAGGTGGGGATGAATTGGGGAATTCCCTAGTGCAGGTATTGCAAGAAGTAGGGGTTGATATCGCTGGAGTGCAGCGACATCCAAGTGCGCCGACGCGGCAAGTTTATGTCTTGCGGAATGAAGCGGGCGATCGAAATTTTGCCGGTTTTGGCGAATTTGATACTGCGGATTTTGCAGACACCCGCCTCCTTGCTGCAGAACTACCCGAAGTGTTGTTTGAAAATGCCGAATATTTAGTGCTAGGTACTTTAGAATTAGCTTATCCTGAAAGTCGAGAGGCGATCGTCCGAGCGATCGAACTAGCAGAACAGTATGACGTTAAAATTATACTTGACATCAATTGGCGTCCCGTGTTTTGGCAAAATCCAGACGAAGCAAAAGCGCGCATTAGAAAAATTTTAAAAAAAGTTGATTTTGTCAAGTTATCTGAGGAAGAAGCCGAATGGTTGTTTGACACTACCGATGCTGGAGCTATTACCTACCGTCTCGATTCTGTAGAAGGCGTTTTGGTGACTGCGGGCGAAAAAGGTTGCGCTTATTGTATCTCGGAAAATGAAGGAAAAATCCCCGCATTTACAGTAGATGTTGAGGATACAACAGGGGCTGGCGACGCATTTCTAGCTGGTTTTGTGCGACAGTTGTGCAAGCAGGGAATTAAGAATTTAGCCGATCCCAAAATAGCCCAAACAATTGTAACTTATGCCAGTGCGGTAGGTGCCATGACAGCGATGAAACCGGGCGCAATTAGATCTCAACCTACTGCGGCTGAAGTAGAAGCTTTCTTATATTTGTACAAAAATTAAGGCCGCAAACCTATCAGCATGGAAACGGAGAGGGGGCTAAATTTGGTTCAGAAACTCGGTTTATCAGAAAAAAAATAACTTTTATACTAAATCCGCCTTAAAAAACCTCAATCCGGCTGTTTGAAATCCATACTCTATAGCAATCCTTGCAGGAGTAGTAAATTTTTCCCCCCCGCGCAACCCTCCCCGAACCAGCTCGCTCGGGAGTAAGAAATTCACAAATGATGCGAGGATTTCTATACAAACTCTCCTTCTAGCTGAGAGAAACTAAGAAATCAAGGGGTATTGAAGCCAGATTTGGTATCACAGGTTTTATTGTGGGCAATTAACCGCACATCAGATGAATTCTAATTTGGCGCAAGATTAACTCTAACGGCTGCGAAGCATCTATGATAATTGCATCTTCAGGTTCTTCGAGACTGTCTAACTGACTTAACAGCAAGTCTGCTTTCATGTAGTGATTTTCGCGATTTTTTAACCTTGTGGCTAATAGCTGAAAAGAACATTTGAGATAAACTATCTTCATTCGCTTTTGGTCTCGGTAGAGCATTTCGCGGTAGGATGCTTTTAAAGCAGAACAAGCCAAAACCACATTTTTATTTTCTAACAGCCACCTGTCTATTGCGGCTTGCAATTGTAATAGCCAAGGAAGGCGATCCGCATCTTCTAAAGGAATGCCCCGACTCATTTTATCGATATTAGCTGATGGGTGAAAATCGTCAGCATCGCTGAAATCCCAGTTGAGAGATTGCGCCAGCAACTTACCAACAGTAGTTTTGCCAGAACCTGAGACTCCCATCACGATCGTAATCATGGCACTTATTTACCGAATACTTGCAATTTTATCAAGTTGTGCGATCGACAAACCGGGTTTCTTAAGTTGCCGGATGAATTCTACCACCCTAAAAAATTCAATAAACCCGGTTTATTTTTGATTCTAGATCAAATTTCTTCCATAGTGGGTCTAATGAAATTATAAGCCAAAACGCCGATAACTCCACCGATCACTGGGAATACAATAAACGCCCATAACTGTTGGATTGCCCATCCGCCTTGAAAAAGTGCGACACCGATACTTCTAGCGGGGTTAACTGAAGTATTGGTTACGGGAATTCCGATTAAGTGAATCAACACCAGCATTAAGCCGATCGGAATTCCGCCCAAACCGACGGGATATTTGGGATGGGTAGTACCCATGATTGTAAATAACAGAAAAGCAGTCAGTACAATTTCCGTCAAAGCTGCTGCCAAAAGTCCGTAACCAGTGGGAGAATGTTCTGCAAAACCGTTAGATGCAAATCCAGAAGCAGCCGCATCAAAGCCTGGTTTTCCTGATGCTATCATATACAAAACAAGACCGCCTAAAATTCCCCCTACAATCTGACCGCCTATATAATAAGGAAGCAAAACAGCATCGATCAGTTTGGCAACTACTAAACCGATGCTTACCGCCGGATTAATATGGCATCCAGAGATAGGGCCGATCGTATAAACCATGATTAAGAGGGATAGACCAAAAGCGATCGAAACTCCCAAAAAGCCGATTTTGTCTCCAGCTAAAACCGCACTGCCACATCCACCTAATACCAACACAAAAGTACCAAAAGCTTCAGCAACCCCAATCTTTATTCTTTTGTTCATACTCACAATTATCTCAAGTTTCTAATCGGTCAATTTCACACCCATACGAGTTCTATTTATAAAAACTATAAATAGAATTAGTTTCACTAAGCGCAACAATACTAATCAAAATCATTAGCAACATATAGCTCTAATTTTCATAAATTGTATGAGCTTAACTGAGAATGCGAAATAGGGAATCGATAAATTAGCTCAAACATACTCTATTATGTAAAAAATGTCAACACTTAGCTAATTATTCCTCTAAATGGTGCAATTTTCTGTATTCAATCTGTATTCAATTCACAATAATTAACTTGACTTCTTCCCTAATTATGAAATTGTAATTTTACTTATTGTTGCTGATTATCCGATCGCACTTGCAGCTAAAACATCACTCCTAACCGGCTGGTACATCGGGCCTTGGAAAGGGCGAAAGTCTCGCCAATCGGCGGTCATTTTGCACAGCAAGCGGAACTGTAGCGGCGTTGGGGGTTGGTTGAGACGATCGACTTCTACGCGAATCAATTCTGGATGCTGCGAAATAATTTCAAAAATATCATCCACAAGATAGCGCTGACAATAGCCGACAATCCAGTGATCTTTAGTACACAGAAGCAGACGGGAAGCGCGCGGATTTTTAAATTCGTGGGCTAAATACAAAAGTTCGCCCACTTGAAGCCGATTAATCCGTTCAATTGCCGACTTTGAAAGGTATCGCAGTCCATCTGCAAAAAAATGGATAAAGTAACGTCCATTTTCATCTGGTTCGGGACAAGGGAACACCTCAAATTTATCAGTTGCCCGTTTACCTCCGCTGCGCGCCAATAAAGCAATTAAGTCATGTTCGTGTTCAGGGATATTCAACCACTGTACAAATTCAGGGTAGTCAGGGCGCGATCGGGCCATCACTCGATTAGAAAACAACGCAAACAGTTTCTGTGAAGTGTAAACCTTCTTGAAATCCGGGAAAGATGGTAAGGGTTGAAACCCGCACTTAAGTTTAGCTTCTAGAACACCATTTGTATAATTGAACTGGTATTCTTTACCGTTAAATGTCAATCGACCAATCGGAAACCAAGAACCGCTGTCCGGGCTTTGCCAAGCCAAAAATAGTGTTTTCAAAGCAAATCTCCTTTCAATTCAAGCAGTGCACACCTTACACAAGGATAGGGTTGCGCCCTACGGCGCACCTTACCGCTATAAGTAGCCTGTCAAACCAATTTTTACGTAAGCCCTGTGAATTTATTCTCCTAGTCTATAGGAAATGGCATCAAAATTTAGTATTTTTGACTTTCTGCCATGACGACAACAGCACCAATCAACTGAATAAACATCTTTTTTAACCATAAGCTCAAGCTAGAATAATACCACAAATGCGGACACTAACTTAAATTTTGCTTAACAGGATTGTAGTGAATATAGTTTAAATGCTGTTCAAAATCATCTTGTTTGGAAATAGGATATCCCCAAAAGCGCCGCTCCAAAACATCCCATCCTAGACCCTTTCGGTCAGAAAATGAGACATTTTGACTCACAGTTACTTGACCTCGAAAAGATTGTGTAAATACAACTTTTATATCTCTAATAAGCTTGGCATAGGCAGTATGATTAGGAAGTAATTTTTACCAAAAATGGATGTGGTTGGGCAATACAACAGCCCAATAATTTCAAAAGGTTATTCTGATTTAATCGCCCCTACAGCCTTGCGGAGTTGCGAGACATTTTCTGACTCTGAAAATAGCGGTGTGCGATTGTAGGTAACAAGCGTTAGGAAGAAACTTCCACCAGGAAGGTAAAATCGGCGATAGTTTGGCATTAATATCGTCCTCCTACTTTTTTATAGGGCATTTTATATCATTTCCGGTTACACCGGAATGATGTTGAGTGTTGACGGTTGACTGTTGACTGTTCACGGCGTCAACAGTCAACCGTCAACACTCAACTCGAATTTACTATTCCGATGCTAAGGAATTTGATATTACACGCATTTTTGCGGGTGCGCCGCAGAACACCTTACATTCATCTCGTAGGGTACTCTTCGGCGCACCTTCCAGGGACCTCCGGGTGCGCCGAAGATCACCTTACGTCAGCTACTTTCTAACACAGGAATTCCCGTGGATCGGTGACATACCCAGTCAGGGCAGAAGCCGCCGCCGTATAAGGCGAAGCTAGATAAACTTGCGCTTCTTTATTCCCCATCCGGCCGGGGAAATTGCGGTTAGTTGTAGATACACAAATTTCGGGTTCATTCATCCGCCCGAAAGTATCTTTCGGGCCGCCCAAACAAGCGGCGCAAGAAGGCGCTGCGGGTTCGATGCAGCCGGCAGCTAAGAAGATTTCCGAAAGCGTTTGACCGTCGTATTTTGTCACAAACAAATCTTCGTAAACTTTCTGAGTTGCTGGTACTAAATAAGTCGGAACTTTGACTTGATTTCCTTTGAGAATGCGGGCGGCATTAAGAAAGTCGGAGGTTTTGCCGCCGGTGCAGGAACCGATGTAAACTCGATCGATCTTGACATCGCTGCAGTTGCGGGCTAAGTCGCGGTTGTCGGGAGAGTGCGGTTTGGCGACGACTGGTTCTAATTGGGTGACATCGTAGGTGCGATCGCTATAAAATTTAGCATCCCCATCGCTGTAAAATGAATCGAAGGGTTTGTCAGTCCGAGAAGTAACGTAATCAAACGTAGTTTTGTCCGGCGCAACCGTGCCGTTTTTACCGCCAGCTTCGATTACCATATTGCACAGCGTCATCCGTTCTTCCATCGTCAAATGCTCAACTGTATCGCCGGCAAATTCCATCGTCCGGTAGTTAGCACCAGCCACGCTAATATCACCAATAATCTGCAAAATTAGGTCTTTTGCTAACAAATAATCCGGCAGTTCACCGTTGAACACAAAGCGCATGGTTGCGGGAACTTTGATTAACAGTTTGCCGGTTCCCATGATAAAAGCCGCGTCTGTATTGCCGATACCGGTGGCAAATTGTCCGAAAGCGCCGGCATTGCAGGTGTGGGAATCGGTGCCGAAGAGCACTTCGCCCGGTCTGGTGTGACCTTCTTGTGCTAGGGCGATGTGGCAAACTCCTTTGTAGTCGGGATTTGCTTTGAAGTCCGATCGATCCGTGATGTCGTAAAAGTATTTTATCCCTTGTTCTTGGGCAAAATCGCGGAGAATATCGACGTTGCGGTTAGCGCGTTCGTCGTTGGTGAAAATGTAGTGGTCGGGAATGAGGACGATTTTGTCTGGGTTCCAGACTTTAGCATTCTCACCGAATTCGCGTTTGAAAACGCCGATGGTACCGGGCCCGCAGACATCGTGGGTCATCAATACGTCTGTTTCTACCCAGATGTTTTCTCCGGGCTCGACTTTAGTGCGCCCTGATGCTTTGGCTAATATTTTTTCGGTCAGAGTCATTCCCATAGTGCGATCGCTCTTTTTTGTTAGATGCTACATAGTGTAATTGTAAGCGAAACATCGCCTGATGTTGACAGGTAATTTATCAACTAAACCTTTTCTTCAATCTCAAATCTCAAATCGGTTGACTTTCACTTTCTTTTTCGCCACTAATCTCTACAATAGCCTCTACTTCGATTAACACAAAAATAAAATTTATGCAAGTCACTCGATTATGCGACTGGTAACTAACAGCTAGTGACTGTTATTGTTAGTGATTACTTAAGAAAAGCAATTTAAATCAGGGACTGTCAAAAAATCTCAGAGTGCATTTCTACACTTGTATATCTTAACAACAGTGAAATGAGCTAGATACCCCCACCGCAAGGGTATCTGGTTTCGTCATTCTCACCCTGTATGCCAATGGAGATACTTCCCATGAATTCACAGACACCAAAGCGTCAGCGCGCAGTTATGTTGACATCTGAAGGTATTGATAAATTCCCAGCAACAAACGCTGATACCAAAAGTTACGAAAATTGCTACCAACATTATACTCTCGAAGTTTTAGGCGATCGCACTAACAAAGAGTCAGATAATTTCATTAAGGTATTAGTCAAGCAAATCTTGGATCGGGTAGGAGCCATAGTTGTGGAGATTGCAGGGCAGGTGCAATTCATGACTCAACGCGCCGAACAACTGTTGAACCAGTATTTTTTATCCCGCGCCCCGCACTCATTGCCAGAACTCTTACAACATTGGTTCAAGGAACAGATATCGCGACTCACATTCAACGGCGATATTCCATCTAGCTGTTTACCATTGTACATTCAGCAAGCAGGAAGACAGTTGAGCGTCCGTCTGATTCCAGATCCAATCAACCAGCAATATCTCTTGCTGTTGGAGGAAGAAGAACTGCAATCATTCTCTATTTCGACCCTGGAATCGCTAGGACTCACCAAACGCGAGGCGGAGGTTTTATTCTGGATTGCCAAAGATAAAAGCAATGCAGGAATCGCTAAAGTGCTCGGTTGCAGTGAAGGAACAGTGCGAAAACATCTGGAGCATCTTTACGGGAAACTAAGCGTACAAACCCGGACGGCTGCTGTGATGGTTGCTCTGGAAAAATTGGGGTTGTTCAACGGGGAATTTGTTGCAATATCTTCATAATCCTATACGCGGATCGTCGTATTGCTCTCCAAGTTTATTTTGAGGACTATGAGATCAAACGCTATACGGAGTCTGTAAACTGTGCCAAACAACAATCCACTACGGAGGTAAAAATGGAAACCAATAATGTAGATGCAACGGTCGATTTTGTCGATATCGGTGTTCAGAAACAGAATTCGGCAGCTAGCGAAGGTCAATCTGATGCTAAACCGGGCATCGAAAATGAAACCTTGCTTCACACGCTACGCGCATCATCGATGTTCTCTGTGGAAAACAAAGAAGTTTTACCTCAAAAAAGCCAAGAACATGCAACAGTCGATTTTGTGGATGTCAGTGCAATAAAACAAGATTCGGTAGCTCGCGAAGGTCAATCTGATGCTAAACCGGGCATCGAAAATCAAACATTCCTTCACACACTACGTGCATCATCAATCTCCTCTGTAGAAAACAAAGAAGTTTTACCTGAATTTACCCGTTCCAATACAGAGACATAGAACCGTATTCATTGGCAATTACTCATTGTAAGAGGTGGAATATGCTCACAATTTGCAACAAATATACATCTGGTGTTTGGGTAGCTATTATGTACTATCGCCCCAACTGTCCAGATGGTGGAAATTGGGCAAAAAAAGGTTGGTGGCGGCTCAATCCTGGCGAATGCAAAGTGGTATATGGGGGTAGTTTGCGTAGTCTGAATCGCTACTACTGCTACTATGCTGAGGCTGATAACGGAGCAAATTGGGCAGGGCCTTACGTGAGGCCTGTCCCTCCACAAGCATTTGACTGGTGTGAGTGGACAAGCAGCACCCAAGCAACTAATGTAGGCTTCCGGTTGCTTGATATTAACAGTTACGACAATTTCACGCTGAATTTGACAGCATAAATCTGAGTGGCGTTGTCAAGTTAAATTTTAATTCTAAATTTAACGTGACAACTTAATCCACATAGGAGCGGAATTAATCGACTATTAACTCGAATTTACTCAATATTATTGCACGGACTCCCATTTATGGGATTTTTTTTTACTTGCTATAACAGAAAAAAAGCAACATCTCTTGATAAAAGTTGCGGTTATTCTATGGAATTTTGTTGCAATATCTTCATAATCCTATACGCGGATCGTCGTATTGCTCTCCAAGTTTATTTTGAGGACTATTAGATCAAAAGCTGTTATCCAGTTTTGAAACTCAGCTTAAATAACACTCACGACCAAGGTTGTCTTCTCTAGCTATTAAACAACTTTAAGGTGGAGTTTGTTTGCTGAAAACTACTCAAAAAAGAGGTTAAGTATGTTACGGATTACTGCCGATATATTTTCCGGAAGACCCGCTCCAGAGTGGATTATTACGGACGAGGAAGAAGCTCGAACTACGCTCAAAGAGATTGCTAACAATCGTAGCATTGTAGCCGAAGCAGCTTCTGCTGATGCTGGATTAGGGTTTCGCGGTTTCACCATTGAACCCCTCTCTGACGAGCTTGCCCAAGACTTTGAACTACCCGCTAGTATGTATATGGCAGCAGGTGCGAGTGCTGCTAGCGATAAAGCGAACGAGATTGCTGAGCGTTTGATCGGCTTAATGAGCAGTGCTGAATCATCTCCAGAAGCATCGGCTTTCGGAGAAGAACTACCTTTAGATGAAATGTTGCAGAATTTCTTGCAACAACAACTGGAAACCAGCAGCCGACTTTCAGTCTCTGATGTTGAAGACTTACCAAACATGGCGGTAGAAACCTCAAGTGAAGTGGCTGCTACCTGCTTTTATGATACTTCGCCCTATAACCCCGGCTTCTGGAACAACAACCCCGTAATCCGGCAGAACAACAACTGCTATAACTATGCGAGCAATAAGCGCACAGATACTTTTGCCCAACCAGGAAAAGGATGCGGACATCAGTACACTGCAATTAATTGCGTAGAAGTTACCAAAGCTTCTCTGTGCGATGGATTGCACAAACGCTACGATTGTTTCCCCGCCTCACAAGCCCCTCGCTATTTAGTAGCACTGGTTATTGCCCCTGGTCCGGGCTTTGTTGATTTCCACTGGTATCGCAAAATGCGAGAAGGATTTTGGGGTCACAAACCGGGTTCGACAGCGGCTCGGAATACAGATAACAGCGGCGTAGTCATCACTAACCCAGCTACCTGTAACCGTGGGCCTTACACCATCTTCTGTGGCTACTTTTACACTTGTAAGAGCCAAAAGATTAAATAGAATCTATAGCACTGCGGAATGTGGGTTCCCCACACTGGAGAAGAAGACCATGCAACGGGCTTATTCACTCACAACATATCTAGAAAGGATAATTGGCTTGGGTTTTTTAATGTTTTTGGTGACTTTGCTTGGATGTTCGGTCACAGCTTTAGGAGACAAAAAGATGCAAGTAGAAGTGGATATGTTTAGTGGCAGACCAAACCCACATTGGGAATTGACAGTGCAAGAATCTCAGCAGTTTACACAACGACTTCAATCATTGTCTACACATCAAGGAGAAGGAGCTGTTAATGAAGGATTGGGGTATCGTGGTTTGATTGTCCGAGAAAGTGGTGAAGAGGTAGAGGGCGATCGGGAAATTGTGATTTGTAATGGATTTATCGTGGCTAGACGCAATGGTAAATCCCAACAATTTACCGATAAAAACCGTACTTTAGAAAAATGGCTGATCCAGACAGGAGAAGGACGGTTAGATGACGAACTTTACCATCAAATTAGCAAATTAGCCGAGTAAACAGCACAGGACTTACGCACAAAGTGTATCTGTAGGGCGCAGCACACCGCACCTTACCCCACAAATAATGTAAAAATTGCTCTTTTGCGTAAGTCCTAAATAAGTCGAGTCAGCATCAAAAAAAGTAGAAATTCATGTCAGAAAAACTGTCATGGATTTCTAATAACACTCAATAAGAGGTATTTATGTCTGAACAACCTAGTTTTTCCATCCCAGAAACTGCCCAAGCTGATGAAACGACAGGGCGTTACATTATTACTTTCCGCGATGATGCGGTGATAGAAGGGTTAGACCTTCTGAACGACCAAACTGGCATCAGAGACCTGGCAAATGCTGCCGATTTCCCGGACTCTGCTCTAGACTTGAGCCAAATTGAAGCAGCAGGGGGAGCGGTGTTTCCCACTCTCGGCGTGGCCGTCGTCTCGTTAGACGAAGGGGGTTTCAGCAGCATCATGACCTCAGCGGGAGAGGATTCGGCTATTCTGGCGATCGAACCGGAGCGCACTTTCTACGCCATTGGTGATGGGTTGTCGGCAGACTATTTGCGGGGTTATCGCGATGCGGTGAATAACCTGTACGACAAAGCCACTACTACAGAAGCAGCAGAAATCGAGAAACAAGAATGTTTTTCCGATGATAGCGAGTCTACCTGGGGCCTGAAGGCAACGAAGGTGATGAACTCTCTGTTGACTGGTAGTGGAATGAAAGTTGCTGTGCTGGATACGGGGATGGATCTCCAACATCCCGACTTCGCAGGTCGATCGATCGTATCGCAGTCCTTCGTACCAGGGGAGGACGTACAAGATGGCAACCGTCATGGCACGCACTGCATCGGGACAGCCTGCGGGTTCAAGGATCTTAACGGCCGCAGGTACGGGATCGCTTACGAATCGACCATTTATGTCGGTAAAGTGTTGAGTAATGCCGGTAGTGGCGCTAGTGGCTGGATTCTGGCTGGGATGGAATGGGCGATCGCCAATGGGTGTCAAGTGATCTCGATGTCATTAGGAAACACCAATCCAAAGCCCTCTACGGCCTACGAAACTGTCGGTCGTCGGGCACTACAAAATGGGTGTCTGATCGTGGCGGCCGCCGGCAACCACGGACCAACCAAAACCGTTGGACAACCAGCGAATAGTCCCTCGATTATGGCTGTTGCAGCCGTCGATAACTGCGTCCAAGTGCCTGACTTCTCGGCTACCTCTGACCTAATTCAAGGAACTAAAGTCGATATCGCCGCTCCAGGAGTGAAAGTATACTCATCAGTGCCTATGGATAAAGGGCGTTATGCTGCTTACAATGGCACTAGCATGGCTACACCGCACGTGGCTGGGCTCGCTGCCTTGTATGCCGAATCGACTGGTAAACGAGGTGCTGAACTTTGGCAATTGCTGACTGCCTATGCTATGGCGCTACCGTTGCCAAATACTCGTGTCGGAAGCGGTTTAGTACAAGCTCCGTAATGCAGAATACTCAAATCCCCGCAGCACTAGCCTGCGGGGATCTAACAGAAGACAATTTATAATACCGCAATGGATTTGCTCCAAAGGATGCTAAATATGTCTGACGAACAAGTACAGCGCATCATAGTAACTGTTGACGACCAAAACATATCGGTAATTCAATCGGTTGTGACTGCCTTACAATCGGCGGGAATGAAAGTGGAGCAGGTGCTAGCTGTTACTGGCATCATTACTGGAGAAGTGTCTCAGTCGAAGCTAGAAGGACTAAAGAGCGTACCGGGCGTGGCTAGTGTCGAGATCGATCGAGAAATGCAGGCAATTTAAACTAATCATTTAGGGTTAGTAGATCTAGTTTTGCTAACCCCAAATAGCGAATGCCTTCTGGCGTCACGTCAAAGCGACAGGGCAAAATCTCTACACCTTCACTAATCGCCTGTCTGAACAATTCTCCGTAAAGGCGATCGGCACTATCCCCCGGAGCAAAATCCGTACAATCCCCGCGATTAATAAAATACAGCATTACAGCCCTCGATCCCTGCCGCACCACTTCTATCAATTCTCTCAAATGTTTCTGCCCCCTCTCCGTCACTGTATCGGGAAATAGAGCCAACTCCTCTTTTACCCAAGTTGTATTTTTCACTTCCAGAAAAATCGGTTTTTCCTCACCAGTTAGCCAAAAATCGACTCTACTTTTTTTATCAGTGCCATAAACAACTTCCGGTTGAATTAAACTATAATTGCCTAACTCAGGAAACAATTTCAATTCCAAAGCTAATTTAACTATTCGATTTGGCAGCCCAGTATTAACTCCCACCCAAGTTGGCACAGTGTCGCAAACTTTAATTAATTCCCAAGTATAAGCTAACTTGCGTTTAGGATTGTCGCTGGGAGATACTAGCACTGGATTGCCCGGAATGTAAACACCAGTCATTGGGCCAGTATTCGGACAGTGGGCGGTGATTATTTCTCCCGAATCTAGTTCAATTTCGGCAAAAAATCGCTTGTAACGTTTGATGAGAATTCCGGGTAAAAGAGGAGGATATTTGTAAATTAAGCCAGTCATTCGATTTTAGATTTTAGATTTTAGATTTTAGATTTTAGATTTTAGATTCTCGATTGTAGATTTTACCTATAACCGAATACCTGGCTCCGCACTTTTGAAAGAAGTCTGGGAACTAACACAATCGATCATAAGTTATCAATTATATGTTATTTATCTGCTTTTCTCAACTCATTATATTTCATCATTTTTAAAGGGTAGATTTTAGATTGTAGATTTTAGATTGACGCATCCTAGCACGAAACGGCGGTTTGTAGTTAGGACGAATAGTCCCGATCGATTATTGAATTTCCGCAAGTCAGTAATATCGATAAAATTGGTATCAGCGCAATTCCCCCTAGAAGTTTTATGAGTTCATGATATGATTCTCCCGATTCGCGATTAAAATAAGTGAATCCTTTTAGCATTAGCGTTTGTAACCATTTGTGTCCCAATTACAGAAGCCCTCTCGTTCCCTCGCAGGGATTGCCGGCATTGTCGCAGTCGCCACTCTAATTAGCAAAGTCTTTGGATTGGTGCGCCAAATTGCGATCGCCGCAGCCTTTGGAGTCGGTGTCGCCGTCGATGCCTACAACTACGCCTACGTCATCCCTGGTTTCTTATTTATTTTGCTCGGAGGGATTAATGGGCCATTTCACAGCGCCATAGTCAGTGTTTTAGCCCGCCGGGATAAAAAAGAAGCAGCACCCTTAGTCGAGACTATCACCACCTTAGTCGGGGGCTTGTTGCTGTTGGTGACAATCGCTTTAATTATTTTTGCCGATCCGCTGATCGATTTGGTGGCACCGGGATTAAATAGAACAGCAGAAGGTTTACAAATTAAAGCAATTGCCGTCCAGCAATTTCGGATTATGGCGCCGATGGCATTACTTTCAGGCTTAATCGGCATTGGTTTCGGCACTCTCAACGCCGCCGATATGTACTGGTTGCCATCAATTAGCCCTTTATTTTCCAGCGTTGCACTTGTTGGCGGTTTGGGGATTCTCGCAATGCAACTCGGAGACAAAATTATTCAGCCGGAATACGCACTAATGGGTGGCTTAGTGTTAGCTTGGGGAACGTTAGCGGGTGCAGTTTTGCAGTGGTTGGTGCAACTGCTGGCGCAGTGGCGCGCGGGGTTGGGAACATTGCGTTTGCGGTTTAATTTTAAACGACCGGGAGTGCAAGAAGTAATTAAGGTGATGGTTCCTGCTACCTTATCATCAGGAATGCTGCAAATTAATGTTTATACTGACCTATTTTTCGCATCCTACATCCCTCAAGCTGCCTCTGCGTTGGGTTACAGTGGCTTGTTAGTCATGACGCCTTTAGGCATCATTTCTAATGTAATTTTAGTGCCATTTCTACCCATATTTTCTCGCCTCACCGATCCGAGAGATTGGCCGGAATTAAAAGATCGAATTCGTCAATCTTTAGTTTTGACCGGCCTTACAATGCTGCCGCTGAGCGCTTTAATGATAACGCTGGCTGGGCCGATCGTCCGCGTTGTTTACGAACGCTATGCTTTTGATCGATCAGCCTCGCAGTTTGTCGCGCCGATATTGATGGCTTACAGTATTGGAATGTTTGTGTACTTGGGACGCGACGTTGTGGTACGGGTATTTTACGCTTTGGGAGACGGGGAAACCCCTTTTCGCATCAGTATTATCAATATCTTTTTAAACGCTCTTTTGGATTATTTGTTGGTTGGAGCCTTTGGGGCGCCCGGATTAGTTTTGGCGACGGTGGGAGTGAATCTTCTTTCGATGATTATGCTTTTGTACTGTTTAGATAAAAAGCTGGGTGGCCTGCCTTGGGGGGAGTGGAGTTTACCTTTTCTGGGGTTAACTTCTGGCAGTTGTTTAACTGCTTTCGTTACCTTGGCTACTCTGCAAGGCTGTCAAAGAGTTTTGGGTACTGAAGGTTTGGTCGTTCAATTAGTGCAGTTGAGTGTGGCAAGTTTTGTAGGGTTAGGAGTTTTTGCCCTGTTTGTCAGTCAGATGAAGTTGCCGGAAGTTGATATGTTTGTCGATCGCATTCGCGGCCGTTTTCGCAAATAAATAAAATTTTCGGGGCGGGTTAAGGGCGAAATACCAGACACAACGCCCACAATCTGCGTACAAAACCCGCCCTTTCCTTTACATTTTCCGCTGAAATTCCTCAAGAACATCCATCAATTGAACTTGACACTGCATCGGAATTAAATCTGCCAGTGGCACTTCCCGCTTGCCGCCGCCCAACTTGACTGCAATTCCTTGCAAAACTTGTCCAACTTTGTCAGCATCTAAATTGCCATCTTCCAGCATGGAATAAAGTTGTTCGGCAACAACGGTATGCAGGTGAGCATCTCTCAGATACAAATGCCATTTGGCAATGTCAATGTAGACATTTTCGCCGATTTCGGCTGCTAAGGATTCGATCGCCTGTGTAGTATTAGCCATATCAAAAAAGCCGAAAGTTATTTGTTATCAATCAAAAGACTTAACAAATCGCCGCCAACTGCCTTCAGCCAGAATCTTTGGTGAGGGGCGAATAATCGGCGATCGCAAAATGGTAAATCGCGTGGGCCAAAACTACTAGAGCCCATCCACCCGTTACCGAAATTGCCCAAGGCCAATCAGCCTTTTGCAAATTGTGAACAAACCACAAACCTGAATTGGTAGCAGAAAAAAGACCGACGTGGATAGCAAAATTCATCCGGTCATCTAACCGGCGGTATTCTGGATCATTGCGATCGGGTTTGCGGGGCCAACGAGGAGGCATAGTTTTTCACTTGATATTAGTAGTTCAGTGCCTATTTTAATCATAAGTGCAGCTTTTTGAATGCTGCATCCCTCTTTCGGCATGAAACTTATGCCTCTACATTTTCATAGTCTCCAGACTTGCCGCCACTTTTACTCACCAAGCGAATTGACTCAATGGCGATCGACTTTTCCAATCCTTTCGCCATATCATACAAAGTCAGCGCCGCCACCGAAACCGCCGTCAGCGCCTCCATTTCCACCCCAGTTTCCGCCTTAATTTTCACCGTCGCTCGAATTTGATACCCCGGCAACCCAGCATCCGCTATCACCTGCACTTCCACACTACTCAACGGCAGAGGGTGGCACAGAGGAATCAAATGTGCAGTCTGTTTCGCCGCCATAATTCCAGCCAGCCTTGCAGTGCCCAACACATCACCTTTCGGCGCATTCCCCGCTTCAATCGCCACAAACGTCTCCGGCAGCATACGCACCCTGGCAGCCGCCACAGCTTGCCGCACAGTGGGCTCTTTCGCCGAAACGTCCACCATTTGGGCTTCCCCGCTGTTGTTGAGGTGAGTTAGCTGTGCCGCATCGGGCAATTTAGAAAAAGTTTGCGAAAGGTCTTGCATTATTTTGGTAATGGTGTTACTGTTAGATTCTGTGAGAAAAGAACTTAATCAATTTTAGATTAAATCTTAACTCAACAGGGGCTTGTAGCTTAGTTGGATAGAGTGCATGGCTACGAACCATGAGGTCGGGGGTTCGAATCCCTCCAAGCCCATTTAAAAACGTTATAAGCTGTGAGTTCTGAGTTTTGAGTTTTGAGTTTTGAATTAATAAATTAATTCAACTCACGACTTAAAACTCAGAACTTTTTTAATTGGGTACGTTTACTGATGCAAAGCATAAATATCTTTGCCTCGACCGATCGCAAATTTCATCGAATTAGATAAGCCCTTGCTAGACTGAGTAATAAAAACCAGCAAAGCCAAACCAGCGAGTCCAGCCGCAAAACCAAACATATTTCTGTAGCCAACTTGTTCAGCCACAAAGCCTAAAGTCGGCCCCGCAATCGCAATGCCCAAATCAAATCCGCCAATACAAAGGGAAAACAAGCGGCCCCTTTCATGAGGTTCGCACCTGTCCGACATCAGCGTTACCATCATCGGCAAAACCGTACCGCCCGCGCAACCTTCAACCAAAGCGGCGATTAAAAAAGCACTGCTGGTGTTAGCAAAATACAACAATAACATCGACACGGCATAACAGATTAAGCCTGCAGAAATAAACAAGCCACGACCGTATTTGTCCGAAGCCCGTCCCGTGAGCAACCGTATACCGAAACTGGCGATAGCCGCCGTCGAATAAAATAATCCTGGATTCAAATTAGTCTTAGTTTCTTGGATAAACAAAGGCATAAAAGTGCTCAAAGTTCCAAATACTAAACCAACCACCAATAACACTAAAGCCGGAATCCGCACTCTCGGATTCCAGAGCATTTTCCAGTATTTTTGGCTATTTTTGTCCTCAGATAGCGAGTCCGAGAGTGTTAAATCTGCCAAATTAGGTTCCGCAATTTTGCAGGTAAAAAATACAGCCGTTGCAGCGAACGCCGCCGACATCGCAAACAGAGGAGTATAACCAACCCAAGCTTGCACAAATCCGCCAATAGCCGGCCCAACTGCTAGACCAATAGGGTTCACCAAGCTCATGTAACCAATTAATTCGCCCCGCTTTCCTGGCGGCGATAAATCTGTTACCAAAGCGCTGTAAGCTGTAGTAAAAGCGGCGATACTAATGCCGTGAAAAACGCGAATAAGTAACAGTAAGGGGATAGATTGAGCTAACAGGTAGCCCAAAGGGGCGATCGCAGCGACTGACGCGCCTAGAAGCAAAACTTGTTTTCGCCCCCTGCTGTCGGCTGTTTTACCCAACTGCGGCCTCGATAGCAAAAGTCCGATCGCAAATGCACCCATCACAAAGCCAATTTGCTGTTTTGTGCCGCCCACAAATTGAACATACAGCGGCAAAGTTGGCAGTAGCGAAGCCAAACTCGACCAGAATAGCAGGCCTGCAGTGAATAAAATCAGTAAGCTGCGTCTGGGTTGGGGATCGATTTCCCTAAAAATATTCAAGATGCTAATTCCCTTTAAATCTTCCGATTGCACTCAAAGTAAGTTCGAGTGTCTCTATCATTGTGTTACAAATTCTTAAGATTTGCACCAAAAAAGTTGATATTCGACTCACTGTCAACTCTCAACCGTCAACCGTCAACCGTCAACTCTCAACCGTCAACCGTCAAAAAAGAGCATTCTTACCAATCAACCTCAGCCCTTTCCTCCACCACCCGTTCATAAACCCACTGGGTTTCTATCGCCAACTTCGGCCAACTAAACCGGCGTTCCAAATCTTGATAAGCATTGTCAACCAACCACTGCGCGTAACCCGGATTTTTCAAAACCTCCAAAATTCCCCAGGCCAAAGAATCCCGATTGTTTGCCTCAGTAACAACGCCAGTTTTAGTGTGCAGCACCACCTCTGGAAGTCCGCCCGCATCCGAAACCACCACAGGCACTCTTGCAGCAAAGCTTTCTAACGCTACAATCCCAAAAGGTTCGTAAAGACTGGGGAAAACCGCGCAGTCAGCCACCGTCTGGAATTTGTCGAGATGTTCCTCAAACATGAACCCAGTAAAATAACACTTATTCCAAATTCCCAAATGCCAAGCTAAATGTTTAAGATGGTCTGTATTGCCGCCGCCAACAATTACAATTTTCGCTTTACCCCCCATTTCCCAAATTACTTTAGGTGCCGCATTTAGAAATACACCAATGCCTTTTTCATAGCTAATTCTTCCTACATAATAGACAATTTTCTCATCGTCAGCAGCAAACCTTCTGCGGAAATCCATCGCATCAAATTCGTGCCAACGGGGCTTTTTATCGGGTCTAATTCCGTTGTAAATTACCTCTATTTTGTTCCACGGAGTCGCTAGTACCCGTTCGGCTTCCCGCCGCATATAATCACTGCAAACAATTACTCGCCAAGAATTGTAAGCGAGGTCGTTTTCCTTGGCGTTAATGTAGCGCTGTCCTTCATTGTGGATGCCGTTGAAGCGCCCGTATTCGGTGGCGTGGATGGTGGTAATTAGCGGTACTTTAAAGGTATGCTTGAGGGCGATCGCCGCATCTCCCACTAACCAATCGTGAGCGTGGATGATATCAAAGGGGCCTTCCTCAAGCATCAGTTTCCCGCCTTGGTGACCCATGCTTTGGTTGAGGTTCGCCACCCAGTGAAAAAAGTCCCTGGCGTGCCCCACCACCACCCGATGCACACGTATTCCTTCCACCACTTCGTACATCGGCGCGTGGCCGAACTCTACTGTAATTAAGTGAATATCGTGCCCCAGCTTCACTAATTCTGGATATAGTTCCGATACGTGGCGGGCGATACCGCCTACGATTCTGGGAGGAAACTCCCATGCCAATACCAAAATTTTCATCTTTCTCCCTCCAAATAATTTATATAACTTAATGTTTAGAGTTAACAGATTTATTGTATAATGATCACCCTTAAATTTAAGTTGATCGCAAGTTGATGCCCAATGCCTGACTTTTGGCAGGAACAAAGACAGAAAATCATGCCTAAAGCTGGTTTTTGCATGAAATTGCTCGATCGCCATTACCTGAAAAAAACAGGTTTCCTCAAGATTTGAGGCACTGAGGCAAGCAATGGCGATCGTAACTACCCGCTTACCGTTTCTTCAAAATCGGCTCCAATTCACCGCGAAAACGGGTCCAAGCAGCAGCCGATGCAGAATTAGAAACAGCACCCTGACGCATCAAAATCGCGCCGTCTTCAAAGCCAACAATTCCGTACTCTCCAGATTTGGACATTCGATCGATCGCCGGTACGATCTCCCGCAACTGTCCCCGTTCCCCGCGAAACGCAGCCTGATACTGCTGCAACTGCCAGAGATCGGCAATTACATATTGCATCTTCACTGCCTTCCCCGCATCATTGCGGAGTTCAAACATCGGAAACCTGAGAATTTCCCGCCTGCTTGACAAAATCGGCACAATAGTATTCGTCGCTGCCACGCTAGCATCAGCAGGAATTTGAGCCAACAGCGGCCGCACTTGCAAAACGTGCTGCCATTGTCTGACGAGAGGAACCTGCACCCAAGGATCGATCGCATCGGGCAAAATCCAAGAAAAAGTCCGATTTGGGTTAGAAGTGAAGGTAAAAAATAGCGACAAACAGATGCAAAACGCCCAAAAGCGGCGAAACTTTGAAGATGAAGGCAGAGGAAATAAAGCAGAAGGAAAACGCAAAAACATTCTTTCCTCTCTCACCATTCTATCTTCTTCCTTTTGACGCTGGGCCCACCACAGAATTGCCCCATAAAAAAGCCCTGGAACCACAGTCATCGCATAGCGAATATTAATCGCCAGCACCGACTCTCCTTTCGCTAAAAATAGCTTCAGCAGCGGAAATCCAGCTATCATCCAAGACGCAGGCGCGAAAGCAGGAACCAAAGCTAATGGCAACCACTGACCAAGCAGGTATCTAATCTTACCAAAAAACGGCGTAAATAATTGAGCCACCAACCGCCCGGGATTGCTCACCATTCCCCAAATAATTTCTAGAGTAGAAGCTTCATCTCCATCGGCATATTGGCCGAAGCGCTCCATCATAAACCGCTGGGATATATCAGCAGAAAACAAAGGCATAATCAGATTGGTCATGACGATCATATAACCAAAACTGAGTATGCAGACAGCCAAACCAGTCCGAGGGTAGCGCCGGCTCAAAATCAGGTAAACTCCGACGCCAAATAAAACAACTCCCCCATCTTCTCGCACGGCCAAAATTAAAGTTGCCAGAATCCCAAACAGCGGCCACCAGCGCTTCTCCATCGCCAGCAGCAAGCCAAAGACATAAAGTGGGATTTGACAAATATCGTGAAAATTGCCCAAAGTCGGGCCGATGACCGCGTTAGCGCAGTAATAGCTCACAACTATTGTCGCCGACAGCCTCGGTTCCAGATAGTGTCTGGCGAGAGCATAGAGCACTCCTCCAGCCGCCGTAATTAAAGTCACCTGCAACACCGTCAAAGTGACGGGCGAGGGAAACAGCGAGTAAATTGGCAGCCACAGCATTAGCGCCGGGGTGAAATGCTGCCCCAACCGGTAGTAAGATACGGACGGGAGCTGGTTTTGGTGAACCACATTAGTGGACAAAGCCGAAGAGAGGGAACTCTCAAACAAGTGACCCTGAGTGCCATTCCAAAAAAGTTGATTGAAAATGCCTTGGTCGTAAGTAGCGTAAAAGCTATAGTAGCGGTGCAGCGTCAGCAACAGGCACAGCACAAAAAAGGCGGCCGCCACTTGAACCACCACCCGCAGCGACTCATTTTTCTTCCATCTCAAAAATATCATCTGCCCGCCTGTAATGAAATTATCGGACAATAGCATAAATCTAAAGTAAGTATTAAATTAAAGTAGAAGTGAAATAACTCGGCTCGGCAATGCTCAATTATTTTCACCCGATCGAAAAGCTCAACAGCGTCCATCCAACACCAGGCACCAGCGGCACTGACTGTTCTCCCGAACAGCCGGTAAATCCCGCACCGCTTTTACAGCTTTTGCTGTTTGTAGACAAGCGTTCCTCTTCCCGGGAACAGACCAGACACATCCGCAAGTCCCTAAAGGATTTGAAGGCAGAGTGCGACTTTGAGCTTCAAATCATCGACGTAGGAGAACAGCCCGATTTAGCCGAACACTTTAAACTTGTAGCCACTCCCTCGCTGCTCAAAATTCATCCCGATCCCCGACAAACTCTCGCCGGCAGCAATTTAATCGCCCAACTCGAACACTGGTGGCCGCGCTGGAAGCGTTCTGTAGAAGAATACGCAGCTCAGCAGCAGTCGGCCTCAGCTCTCGCGGAAACCCTGACTGACGCAAAACCAATCTATTCCGTTGCTTGCGCCGCCGAAATTGTGCAGCTTTCCGATGAAGTTTTTCGCCTCAAACAGGAAAAAGAACACCTGCAAGAGCAGTTGCAGTTGAAAGACCGGATTATTGCGATGCTAGCTCACGACTTGCGAAATCCCTTAACGGCCGCATCTTTGGCTTTGGAGACTTTGGAGTCAAGTCAGAAGGTGAAAGAGGGGGAAAAGTCACGTTTGACACCGAGTCTGGCAGCTCATTTGATGAAACAAGCCCGCCGCCAAATCCGAATTGTCGATCGTATGATTACAGATATCCTGCAAGCAGCCCGGGGTACAAACGCTCAACTCCACATTGAACCCAAAAGTATCGAACTGGGGGCGATTTGTCAAGATGTAATAGGGCAATTTCAAGACAAATTTCAGGCAAAAAGTCTGAACTTAGAAACAGACATTCCCGCAGATTTGCCCTTGGTTTATGCCGATCCCGATCGCATCAAACAAGTCATAGTCAACCTGCTTGACAACGCCAGCAAGTACACCCCAGACCGAGGAACTGTTAATCTTTCAATTCTCCACCGCACCGCTTACAAAGTTCAAGTCAGCATTTGCAACAGCGGCCCGGGAATTCCTGAAGAAGATTGCGCGAGCATTTTTGAAGACAGCTTTCGCTTGCAGCGAGATAAATCAACAGACGGTTACGGCATTGGACTGTCTCTGTGTCAAGGCATTATCCGCGCCCACTACGGTCAAATTTGGGTAGACTCTGTACCCGATAGAGGCAGTTGTTTTCACTTTACTCTGCCCGTCCAAAAATAAAACTTAGCTGTAGATTTGTCAGTTGTCAGTAGCAACCGAGTTTGATATTACAGCTCAACTTTTCCGCAGTGCAGCAATAATCTGTGCGTTTGCCTTGGGAAAAGTAAATTGGTCAATTTCGTCGAGTGTCACCCAGCGAATTTCATCGCATTCGATCGTTTGCGGTTCCCCGCTGACGTGGCGGCAGTGGTGCACGTATAGTCTAACTGTAAATTTAGTGTAGTCGTGGTCAATTGTAATCAAGCGATCGCCAACTTCTACGACAATCCCCAACTCCTCCATAATTTCCCGTTTTATGCAAGCTTCGATTGTTTCCCCAGGCTCTATTTTTCCGCCCGGAAACTCCCAGAAACCCCCGTGCAGTCCATGTTGTCGGCGCTTGTCAATCAAAATTTGTTGGCGATCGTTCCAGATTGCAGCAACGCCGATAACTTTGTGGGCAAAAGGAGGAAGAGACATATTAATTAGGAATGGGGAATGGGGAATAGGGAATGGGGAATGGGGAATGGGGAATTTAAGAATAATATCAATAATTATTCAATTATTATTTAATCTAAAATCTAAAATCTAAAATATTAAGCCCCCATCTTGCGAGGGGGGGCTTGACACTTGGATCACTTAAATGTTAAGAATCTACTAATCGTCCGAGCCATGTCTCTCACTGGCTTGTATCGACTTTTCAAAAGTCATTCGCTGTTCGGCATTTTTGAGAAAATAACCGCTAATCATAGCCGAGGCGAGCAATCTACCCAAATGTTCGCGACTGGTAGTCACTGTCACCCCGAAGTGTTCCGAAGGCAAATTCCCCAAAAGTCCAACAATATTTCGCTCCATTACTTGAAACACTTCGTGAGAAGTCGGCTTAGACAACTGAGAAACTGTGTCGGGAGCCATCGACTGCACGTATTGCCATAATAAGTTGGTATTTTCTCCGTCTTCTTCAAAGAATTCTGGGGATTTATTAGATGAGTTGCTCACGAGTACCTCCGTTTCAGACACAGCTTGTTATGTTAGACGCGGGCGGTTAAATTAAATAACCCTTATCTGATGGCTGCTGATCTTTATTACTAAGTAATTACTAATGTAGCAGGACAGTCATAGCAACCAAGTGGGCACAACCGAATTAAAAGCGGCGGTTTTTACGATTTTAGATTGGGGATTGCAAGTGGGGGGAACCCGATCGCCAATCCCCAATCTAGCTAGCTGGCTAGATAATCGTTGATATCTTGCTTGCGCTTGCGGAGTTTGGTTAAAGCTTCCCGTTCTATTTGCCGCACTCGTTCCCGACTGATGTTGAGACGATCACCTATTTTGGCCAAAGTTAGGGTTTGCCCGTCTTCTAAACCGAACCGCAAGGCGAGCACTTCTCGCTGTTGCTGAGTCAGTTCCGCCATCAGGTGGTCTAAGTCAGTCCGCAGGGAAGATTGCAGGGCAAAATCTTCTGGCGTAGTACCCGTATCTTCCAACAAATCGCCCAACTCTGTATCTTGATTGTCTCCCACACGCAAGTCCAGAGAAAGTGGCAGGCGCGCGCGATCGAGATATTCGCGAATCTGTTTGGGAGTCAATTCTAGCTCTGATGCCAATTCAGCAGCCGTGGCCGCGCGACCAAGCTGTTGAGCAAGTTGGCGCTGAGCTTTTTTAATTTTGTTGAGCTTTTCGGTGATATGGATCGGTAAGCGGATGGTGCGGCCTTTTTCGGCAATGGCCCGAGTAATTGCCTGACGAATCCACCAATAAGCATAAGTAGAAAATCTATAGCCCTTAGTCGGGTCAAATTTTTCTACTCCCCGCTGCATCCCGATCGTGCCTTCCTGAATTAGATCCAGTAAATCTACGTTGCGCTTGATATATTTCTTGGCAACAGAGACTACCAGGCGGAGATTCGCTTCCACCATTTGGCGCTTTGCCCTTTCCCCGTTTTCGATCGTCCGCTGCAACTGTGCCTCAGACAGCCCAACTGCCTGTGCCCATTCAGCCGCCGTCGGGTCGCGGCCTAACTCTTCGGCTAAAATATCTTTCTCCTGATGCAGTGCGGTTGAGCGCTGTACCTGTTTCCCGTAGAGTATTTCTTGCTCATGGGTCAACAAGGGAACGCGGCCGATTTCCCGCAAGTAAGCGCGAACAGAATCTGTATCTGAGGACTTAAGAGTTTTCATGAGCTTTTCCCGCTGAGGATCTGTGCCTCTAAAGGTTTGCGGTAGTCGCAAACCCCTAGCTTTAGCTGGGAAGGAAAGCGGGCGGGGACTTGCGCTTTCCTTCCATTTAAAGAGGCTTAATTTTATGGTAGCTAGCTACTACTCCCAGTCAGCACCGTCTCAGGTTAGGTTTTGGTTGGGGCGTGCACAATACTACGTTATGTTAAGAATCTTAACATTTGTGAGAGCACTTGGCTACACTTCTTCATATTTATTTCATACCAGCCTGGACTGTTGATACGAGAGTACCCGCTTTCCTGGCTTTACAGTTTGCATCAATATAAACAACATCCGCCACATCTCAGAGGGGTAGATTGGTAGAGGGGGAGATGGGGGGGAATGGGGAGAGGGGGAGATGGGAGGGAATTTGATCCTTTTGGCACAGTGCAAGAAAAAAATACAAAAAATACAATTTAAATGCCCAACAGCTTTTCAATACCCTGAATATGAAGTTACAGATATTGATGAACCCGCCCCAACAGATAATGACTAATGACTAATAACTAATGACTTCTTTGCCGTTGAGCTTCGTACAAGATGAGGGCTCCGGCGATCGACACATTTAAAGATTCTACGCCACGACTCAGGGGAATTTGGATTTGTCGATCGGCCAAACTCCTCAATTCTTCCGACAAACCAGAGCCTTCGTTGCCCAAAACTATCAGAGTCGGCACTCGCAAATCTACTTCCCAATAACTTAAACTGGCCCCGGCGACGGTTGCTAAAATTTGCATTCCTCGATTTTTATACGCGGAGACTTCGGCGGTTAAATCTGGACTGACTGCCATTGGCAGCTTAAACCAAGCTCCTGCCGAGGCGCGCAGCACTTTGGGATGGTCTAAATCGGCGCTGTCTGCGCTCAGCAGCAAACCGTCGGCATTAGCAGCCGCAGCCGTGCGGACGATCGCCCCCAAGTTGCCGGGATCTTGGATTGTTTCTAGGGCTATTCCTAAAGTTGATAATTTTGCGGGCTCTGTTTTAGTGCGGGGTGCGGTGGCGACAATGCCGTCGGGTTGGACTGTAGTGGCGATCGACTCTAATACTTTCGCACTTACTAATTCTGTGCGATCGGCTAAATTACCAACTTGCTCCCAAAGTTCCCCGTGCTGATCCAGCCATTCGGGAGTGCAGCAAACAGTTGCTAGCGGGTATTTGGCAGCGCAAGCTTCTTCGAGCAAGTGCGTCCCTTCGAGTAAAAATAATTGTTGTTCCCTGCGTCCCTTCGAGCTGTGCAGCTTGCGAATTTCTTTAACTAGGGGGTTTTGAATACTTGTCAGCATTGTTTAATTCAGCAGAGCGAATGGGGTTATTGCCTGTATCGGGTTAACCCCAAACTTCCTTCTGCCTTGGGAATGCGGAACCCGGGACTTGAACCCGGAAGGCTTGCACCACATGAACCTGAATCATGCGCGTCTACCAATTCCGCCAGTTCCGCATCGGTCACGAATTAATACTTTGCCATAAGTTCGCGAATCTGTCAAGTGTTTTAGGGAATTTATTTTTTTGTGAGCTGCGAGTAATATTTTGCACAAATTACGGTTCGGGTTGAGAAATGCTTTAGTTTCGAGGATTTACTGTTAGCCAAACATCGCAAAACGCTGTGTAGTTGAGTAGGGTGTGTCAGATCGCGTCGGGTTATTAATAATCCACAAGCTTTGATCTGACGCACCCTACGGGATTTGCTGAAAAAAGGGGAATCTAATCTGCCAAATCGGGGAAAACCTCGCGCACGGCCGGATGCACCAATCGGTGATTTTGCACGTTCAATCCCTTCGCCAAACTCGGATTCATTTCCAAAGCTTTAATCCCGCTATTTGCCAACTGCAAAACATAAGGCAAAGTGCTGTTATTCAAAGCTTGAGTCGCAGTCCAAGGCACGGCACCGGGCATATTGGGCACGCCGTAATGCACAACTCCTTCCTCAACATAAGTAGGATTTGTGTGAGAAGTTACCCGCAAAGTTTCCACGCAGCCGCCTTGGTCAACGGCTACGTCAACAATCACAGAACCGGCGTGCATCTTCGCAACAAATTCGCGAGAAACCAGAATAGGAGCTTTTTTACCTAAGACCAAAACCGCACCAATTAACAAATCAGCATCGGGAACAACTGCTTCTATTTGCAAAGGACTGCTGTAGAGGTATTCTATTCGGGAACCGAACAGAGTTTCCAAATAAGCTAAGCGATCGACATTTACGTCTAATATCTGCACTCTCGCGCCCATTCCTACAGCAATTCTGGCTGCTTCTGTGCCGACAATGCCGCCGCCCAAAATCACAACTTTACCCGGTCTTACCCCCGGTACACCACCCAAAAGTACGCCCCGACCACCTTGCTGTCGTTCCAGAAACCGAGCTCCGAACTGCACGGACAAACGCCCTGCAATAATGCTCATCGGCGTCAGCAGCGGCAATTTTCTGTCCGGGAGTTCGACGGTTTCGTAGGCGATGGCCTGGACTCCGCTGCTGATTAAATGCTCGGTTAATGTGCGATCGGCCGCCAAGTGCAAATATGTAAACAGCAACTGCTCTTTTTGCATCAGCGGATACTCAGCAGGCAGCGGTTCTTTAACTTTAACAATTAGTTCGCGATTCCAGACATCTGAAGCCTTTAAAACAATCTTAGCCCCTGCTTCAACGTAGTCCTCGTCCGCAAAACCGGCCCCAGCACCAGCATTCGTTTCCACAAAAACTGTGTGGCCTTTGTCCGAACAAGCCCGGACACTTGTGGGGCTAAGCCCGACTCGAAACTCTAAATCCTTGATTTCCTTGGGGACGCCTATTTCCATCTATAACCTCTAATCTCAGGCATACATAGATCGAATCTAACCTAAAAACCATCCCCAACGGGACAATACCATTGTAGATTTTAGATTTGGCAATCCGACTGGGCTAGGATAATTTTTGTGGGATTTTCCGCCAGTGCGATCGCAATTTCCCAAATTGATCGTTTTCCATCCAGTCGATCGTCTTTTTAGCTTGTTCCTACTTTATTTGATATGCGTGGTCGGCATTGATATACCCTAGGTCAAAATACTCGTAAGTAAAACCACTTAAAATGGTTACTCTACATTTACCTTTTATACCCCTTTTTTTTCCTTTTTTGTGTGACTTACTTTTTCTTTAAATGACTCCAAATTATAATCAATGAGGGGCCGTTTTTTGGGCTAGTAAGAGAAATTATTTTTTAGACCAAGCACCCGTATTGAGTTCCCACCTCAGCAACCATACTATCTTTAGATATTCCAACATCTTCGCCAGACTTTCAACTAACTAGGTAGGTGGAAATGAACTTTTGACATTTAGGGAAACTTATCTGCTAAAAAAAATGGTAAAAATCTCAACAAACAAGCCGAAACGGTATAAAGTAGATGGTGGTTCTAGAGATTTGCTTAAAAAAGAACTAACTTCTAGAGAGTTTGATGTCAATATATTTGATCGGTCACTTATAATTTAACAGGCATAACTCACCCCCCTATCTAAACAAATGCCACGCATACCTACCTTAACATTCGATCGCGGAACTCTATTGCTGCACCCGCCGCCCAAAGGCAGAGACTGGGTGGACTTTGCCACTTGGGACGATCGCGTGGAAAAATACCGCATTCGGGCGATTCACTACCGCCCGCTGGTAGAATGCCTCCAAGCCGAGTGCATTCACTTCACCGACGAAGCTAGGGGATACGAACTACTCGAACTCGTACCCAGCGTGGAAATGCAGCCTTACCCACATCAAGAACAAGCCCTCGCAGCTTGGCAGGAAGCAGGAAGCCAAGGAGTAGTTGTCCTCCCCACCGCTTCCGGCAAAACTTATCTGGCACAATTAGCCATGCAAGTCACTGGTCGCAGTACATTAATTGTAGTACCAACTCTCGATTTAATGCACCAGTGGTACGCTAATTTAAAAGCAGCTTTTCCCGACATAGAAATCGGATTGTTGGGCGGAGGTTCGCGGGACAAAACGCCAATTTTAGTGGCAACCTACGACAGTGCAAGTCTTCATGCAGAAACCTTGGGCAATAAATACGGCTTGCTGGTTTTTGACGAATGCCACCATTTGCCAACGGACTTTTATCGAGTAATTTCCGAATATGCGATCGCGCCTTTTCGACTCGGACTGACAGCCACACCCGATCGCACAGATGGCCGCCACAGCGATTTACATTTCCTGATCGGCCCGACAGTATTTAGCAAAAGACCCGAAGATTTGGCAGGCGATGCTTTAGCAGATCATAAAATAGTTCAAATCATGGTAAAACTGTCACAAGAAGAAAGTGCTCGCTACGCAGAATTAATCCACATTCGCAACGACTTCTTAAAACAGTCTAACATCAAAATATCCAGCCTCGAAGGTTGGAAACAGTTTATCATGGCAAGCGCGCGATCGCCCCTAGGACGGCGCGCCATGCTAGCCCACCGCCAAGCCAAAGAAATCGCCCTTTGTACCGAAGGAAAACTGCGAATATTAGCCCAAATACTAGCAGAACACTCTCCCCAGCGCACCCTAATTTTCACCGGAGACAACGCCACAGTTTACCGAATTTCCCAAGAATTTCTCATCCCCACAATTACCCACCAAACCCCAGTCAAAGAACGCCACGAAATCCTCGATCGCTTTCGCAGCGGCGAATACAAAACCCTCGTCGCCTCCCACGTCCTCAACGAAGGAGTGGACGTTCCTGACGCCCGAATTGCTATCATATTGTCAGGAACTGGCAGCGAACGCGAATACATCCAGCGTTTGGGTAGAGTTCTCCGCAAAAGCAGCGATGTAAATAAGTTAGCAATTCTCTACGAAGTCGTCACCGAAGACACCAGCGAAGAAAGAACTTCTCAACGCCGCCGAGGAGGAATGCAGCCTCACAAACCCCAAGTAAAAACACTAATTGAACAGCCGCAGCCAGAAGATCAGGAATTACAAACTATCAAACCGACACCCATTTACGGAGTCAATCGGGAGACAACCAAAAAAGCAGCAGAATCACCAGCCACATGGGGAGAAGACAATGATGAAATTCCCTGGTAGTAAGCCTAAATAAGTTAGTTGTGGGATGGGTAGTCTTAGCGAAAAAATGGCTATATAATTAAATCACTCCTAGGTCTATTTAAAAACTACAATCTACAATCGATTTACGGAGTCAACCGGGAGGCGACTAAAAAGCAGCCGGGTCACAGCAAAGTGGGTAAAAAATGATAATTTCAAGAAGTAATCTTGAATGTTCACCAATTAGTGTATAATCTCAATATTGACTAATTCATAGTAGCGGAAAATGATCGATATCACACAAATAAGTAACTTTAAAGTCTTCCCCAAACATACAGGAGTTTGGGAGGGAACTTGGACAATCCTCAATGCTGAGTTCCAAGAAACCCAGCGTTTTACAGCGGTGTTAACCCAGAAAATTGTTGATAACCAGTGGAGGCAAACTAACGTTCAAACTTATGCCAATGGCAAGAGTGAAACACAAAACTTTGTGGGTCATGTAGTCGGTGAAGGGCAAGTAGAAATTGAAAGTAATGACTCTATCTTTTCTAACTACAAGACACTAGCCACAGAAGTTGGAGATAATTTAATCGTTTTTCAAATATGGGACAAAGCAACTGGCATTCTCAGGGCTGTGGAAACAATCAATCTTGTCAGTTCCGATCGGCGAATTCGGACTACCCAAAGCTTGACAGAAGAGGGAAAACTCAGGGGAGTTATGGTGATTGTCGAACAAAAGATTGAGTAAAAGTTTTCACTGCTTATGTTACCCACTGATTTATTAAGTCACCGCCAAAATGGGGAATCAATCGTCCCCCTACGCCTCAAGATAGATGCTAAAAACTTGGAAGCAGCTACAGAAATGATCAACTGCTTCCAAGAGTCGATCGGCAAAACCCAAGGCGAACTCGACGGACGCTTGCTAGAATTAGAAGGCGACAGCCCCGATTATCGGCTGAAACGGGGATTAGCGCACCTGCTGAAAAGCGGTTTCTGCACCTTGGAAGTCGTCAGTCCCCTAGAACCCTCAGAGTTGAGACAGCGGGTTTTTGCCTTGTCCGCCCGATCGACTCCCAGCCCTCAATCCACCCAATTAACCCTGGAAAAAGTAGCAAGTGAACTCAGCCAAGAGTTAAACAGAGAAGTTTTACCCAGCGAAATCACTACAGGTTTATACGCAGATTTAAACGAAAACAAAATCCTCACTGAGTTTAATGCACCAACTCCCGAAAACTTGCTTCACAAATACAATCTTTCTCAAGTTCAAGGCATATTTTACCGAGCAAGTCAAGTGCAATTAACCGCCCACCGCAACGATCCAGGAGAATACAAACTCTTATTTCGCTATCTGAAACTATTTCAATTAATGACTTACATCGAAGGCGATGCAGACCACGGTTTTACACTGACAATAGACGGCCCTACAAGCTTATTCAAACCCAGCACCCGCTACGGCTTAGCCCTGGCGAAAATGCTGCCCGCACTGCTGCACGTTACCAAATGGAGTATGCACTCGACACTGCACACAAAAGACCCTTTTAGCGGCGTTTTGAAAACAGGTAAATTTACCTTAAATTCCGACTGCGGTTTAGTCAGCCACTATCCTCCTGGCAAGCCTTATGATAGTATGTTAGAAGCCGCATTTGCTGAAAGATGGAAGTCCACAAAAACTGAGTGGCAACTAGAGCGAGAAGTTGATTTAATTCCGATTCCAGGTAGTGTGATGATTCCCGACTTTCGGTTGGTGCATCCAGACGGGCGAGTATTTTTATTAGAAATAGTTGGCTATTGGCGGCCGGAGTATTTGCAAAAGAAATTTGCACAAGTACAGAAGTCTGAATGCGATAACTTGATTTTAGCTATTTCCGAACGCCTGAATTTAGAAAAAGCCGGGGTGAATGTAAATGAGGTGCCTGCACAAGTAGTCTGGTTTAAAGATAAATTGCTGCCCAAATCAGTCCTGGAAGTCCTCGAATAGTTAAGTTATTGTGCATTTAAAATTAACTTTGAGGGCGCTGCTCAAAGCCCACCCCACAAGAGTTTAAAGAAAAATAAATCTACTGTTTTCTGTCTCTCTCTGCGCCCTCTGCGCCCTCTGCGGTTCAAAAAAATCCTCCTCAAAAAACCTCGCCCATTCCCAGCTATACTAAAATGAGAATATCCCCGAATCCTTGCCACCGCTTACTCTCACCCTAAAATTGATTGAAAAATGGCAGACACAAGTATTGTCGAAAGAATCAAAAAGCTTTTAGCCCTCGCCACCTCATCCAATGAAAACGAATCGACTGCGGCGGCCGAAAAAGCTTCCCTTTTACTGGCACAGTACAATCTCAGCCTCGCGGATTTAGGGCCAAATCACCAAGAAGAAATTGACGAAAACTCTGTTGAAACAACATCGAAATTTGTCACTTGGAAAATGATGCTGCTTTCGGGAATTGCCGACGCTAACGGGTGCGAAGCCATGCGAAATACTTATACGGGCAGTATGTTTTTGGTGGGAACTTCTACCAACCTGATTGTTTGCAAACATCTTTACGAGTATTTGAGTTCGGCAATTGAAAAAAGAGCAAATTACCGCAAAGGAAACGGGAGGGGATTGGCGTATCTAAATGCTTTTCGGGTTGGATGCGCGACGAGGTTGAGACAAAGATTGTTGGAACAAAAACAGGAGATGGAAGAGTCGGGGATTCCGGGTTCGGGGGATGTGGCGGCGACTCCAGGGATTGTAGTGCGATCGATGTTTGAGAAAAATCAACAGGCGATCGCGGATTATCTAGAGGGCAGAGGGGTTAAAGTTAGAACGAGAACAGATTCTCAAGTCAGCAGCGCGGCGGGTTTTAATTCTGGGTATGAAGTGGGCGACAAAATTAGTTTGCACAAGCAAGTGCAGCCTCAAGGGGATATGAAACAACTTAATGAATGTCTTTGAGTAGGGCGTGCGATCGTGAAAATCCGCTTCCTAGGTGTAATAAACTAGGGTTATTTTGTCTGTAGTGCGTAATGATTGCTACATTAAGGCTTGATTTCTTTCGAGTGCTTTCTTCAAATACTCGATCGCTCTTTTGAGATTTTCGATTTCTTTGTGATTTTTTTGCTGGTTAAGAAGTAGCTCGTCTAGTTGATCTTCAATGGAGCGTATGGCGAGGCGCTGTTCTTTGAGAATTTCTTGAGCCTTGCGGATGTCTTTTTGAATGACAACAATCTCGCGCATCACAACTTCTAACTTGGCTGCTTGGATTAAAGCGGTGTCGGGAGATTGACTGAATAAAGCGCCAACACCAACTCCCGCACTAGCACCGAGAATTGAACCGCCAGCAACAATTACGGCCATTCCGCCAGCCATTCCCATGCCACCGGCGGCGATCGCACCTCCTCCAAGTGCGGCTAAAACGGCGGATACTGCGGCTGCACCTGATAAACCCGGTGCTAGTATCGGTGCAAGTAAACCTACTACTAAGGGTGTGGCAAGTACAGCTACTACTCCTAACACAACTGCTCCGACTGCACCAAGAAACCAAGGATTTATGCCGCCTTTAATTCCTTGGATGGCTTCCTTGTAGTTGGACTTAAAGCGGAGAACACAATCTGGATCTATGTCTAGCGATCTAGCAAAATCCCTGAGCTTTCCGGTGTATTCTTGTTCAAGTTTTAAATCTTTGAATGCTTCATCACGACTATCGCCTAATGGGTAATAGGGTTGAAACAGTGTTACTTCTAATAAAATTAGATACCGAGTCAATTGATTTCCCGGAGAGAGGAGGTGGGATTTTACCGAATTTTTGAGGGATTCAAAATCAGTAATTAAGTTCAATGAACTCTTTTGTGGAGTTTCAGGTGCAATTTGGCTGTTCAAAAACAGTGTGGTTGCATTTTTCCAATTGCGTAACCACTCTTGCTTAAGGATTTTTTTAACAGGCTCTGATTGATTGTCAATATCACCTTGGAGACCGCGTAAAAACTCTTGCTTAAGGGTGTTTTTCACGTCGTTATTTGATTCATTGTCAATATCGGCTTGCACCAAGTGGTACTGATAGCTGAACATGATTCTGGTTTGTTCAGGAGTCAATCCAAATTCTTTCATAGCTTGCGAATCCTCTTTGAGCGAGGATTCTGTTGTTTCAGGATTTTTCTGCTTGAAACGATCGCTTGGGGAAGATTCTGCAACAACGGTAGGAGTATTGGTATCCGTTGTAGTTCCATCGAACTCTAATTCTAATTCGTCTTCTGATTCATCCCGGATTCTGAAATAGTAAAAGAGATTAGCAACAGCCAAATCTGATGCTTTTTCCAAGTTGGACAATACTAAACTTTTATGGCCCGCTATTTGCCCTTGCTTAATGATATAGCTTTCATAGTCTTCACGTCGCTGCCGATCGAGCATTAATTCCAGTTGAGTGCGAAGAGAATAAAAATGAGACTTAGGTCTCAAATTTTCATAAAATAACTGTTCATCCGGTATCGCTAAAGCTGTTGTGGCTAAATTTTTCTCCCCCATAACAGCTAAGTCTGATTTACTAAAATCAGCACTCTCTAACTGCTTTAACTCACTTGGCGACAAAGATTTTATCCAGTCAATCTGATTTTGCCAAGTGTCTAATGCGGCTAAATCGTGATTGTGAATTCGCGTGATTTCTGGGAATAGAAAATCTAGTTCGTCGTCCGAGTCGCAGCCAGCAATTACTGTTAAGCCATCTTGACGGATTTGTTGTTGAAGTTGAGAAAGCCGATCGCCCGCAGCACCAAATTCATTTTGCACCTGATATGTGCCGATAATACTTTGCTCGATCGCCCAACTGCACTCTAACTGACGCAACTGTCCCGCGGCACAAGTTTCTTCTAATAAATGCGGATTTTTGTAGTCTGCTAACGCCTCAAACAACATCCCCCGCGCAGCATCAATTTCAGCATTGCGGCGATTAATATCTTGCAGTTGCAAAGCCGATCGCATTCGTTGAATCGCTTGATTAAATAACCCGTAAGCCCGCACTAAGACTAGGCGATGGTTTTCAAATTTTATATCTGCAACCACTTCGGAAATTAATTGCTTAATTTCCGCGCCTTGGCCTTTCACAAGTTGTTCTAAATTGATGAAACCATTTTCAACTTTAACTTCCAGCCTTTCTACTGCTTTTTTTAGTTTCAAAGTCTGGTGCAAATTCACCGCCGACAAGGCTACCCCAGCCACAACTCCCACACCAATGACGGCTGTTGTCGCTTGCAGCACGCCCAAACTGGTTTGGACGGCTTGAAAGCCCATGTGGTTTTGGTACATCTGCAAGCCTCCCATTGCAAGCTGCACGGGAGACACTAACGGCGATAGGGGGCTGTTGTTGACCACCGCGCCAACGGCGTGGGCCGCAAACTGTCCCGTCGCTGCATCTCTCGCCATGCCGATCGGCACTCCAGCGGATGTAAACACTTGTACGTACTTGCCAGCATCGATCGCAGCCTGTACCGCTGCAGGAAATACAAAGTTCATCATAAATTTTTAGCCGGCTAGCATCTGACAGAACAACTGATCTATTATGATCCATTTAATAAAAGAAATATTATTAGGCGCTACAAATGAATACTTCGTTAATTAGTCCCCAAACAGTTGAGCTTATTTCGCTGCTGACACGGCAAAAACTCCGAAAAGAAGATATTACTCCGCCTGTGCTTTTCCTGGCGGGACTGGTGACGGTGTTGGTGGGAGTTATCTATGCCGACGGTACGGTTGGCGCTGAGGAAACGCAGCGACTGAGCACAACTATGACGGCACTCATCCCCGCTAACAACAGTTTGCGCCAATTGGTAAAGCCGATGGTTAAGGCCGTGCGATATCAGGAAACTTACAAAAAAATGCACGAGTTGCTGGCCCTGACATCGTGCTTTTCCGAGGAAGAAAAACTGCTGCTGATTAGTTTTGGCTATCAGATGTCGGCAGCAGATGGGACAATGGACGAGAGCGAAAAAGAGTATTTAATACTTATCGGTAACACACTGGAAATTGACTCTCGATACTTGGTAGTTTTAGAAGCGAGTTTTAGCAGTCAAGCAATCAGCGATACAGCACCTTTAGCAGAAGTCCACTCGTTACTAGATCCCGCACGATTTCAATCTCTCGATTCTTTGTTTGTCCGTGCTGCTAGTCACATTATCGAATATTTACCAGAAAAACCAAAACAACACAGCAATCAAAAGCATTCAGTTTCGTCCTATCAGGAGTTGAAAAAATTTCAGGAGTATCGAAAACAACTGGATACAGTTTGTGGCCAACTACATTTAACTCTGCTAGATGGAAGCGATCGCAGCGTCTTGTCTCGTACTTTAACAGAAGAATTAACAAACATATCTCGCAACTTGCAATCTCAGCGTTTCCGTGTGGCTGTTGTCGGCGAGTTTAGTAAAGGCAAATCAACTTTACTAAATGCGTTACTCGGCGAGGAAATCCAACCAGTGCGGGATATTCCCTGTAGCGGGACTGTGACTATTTTGAAATATGGTTCGCAGCGCCGAGTGATTTGTCGCTACAAAGATGGACGGGAGGAAGAAATTCCATCGGCACAATATCAAGAAAAAGCTTCCATTTCGGAAGAGGCAGCTTTGGGTTCTTGCGAAGATGAGATAATCAAGTCGGAAATTAAAGAAATTGTTTTCGAGCATCCCGAATTAGAGTTGTGTCGCAATGGGGTAGAAATTATTGATTCTCCCGGATTAAACGAACAAACGGAACGGACAGCGGTAACTCAGCAAGTTCTAAAAACTGCTGATGCAGTGATTTTCTTGACTCATGCTCAAAATGCTTTAACGGAAAAAGAGCGGGAATTGCTTTTGTACTTAAAAAAAGAACTCAATTATGCAAACGATCGAGGCGCAAGTAATATTTTTATTGTTGTTAACTTTTTCGATTTGCTGCGCCGAGAAGAGAGTCGCAATCAGGTAAGAAAAAGGGTGGAAATGATTGTTAATGGGAAAAATCAGATTATTGCCGGGGAAAACCGGAGTCATTTTATTTCTGCTCAATCAGCATTGGATGCGATTTTAGCAGGAAATGAAAATGACGATTACCTCAAAGCTTTTCAGGGTTTTACAAAGTCGGTGGAGCAGTTTTTGACAGTTGAAAGGGGGGCGATCGCACTTCGGCAGTCCGCCGCCGGAATTCAGCAAATTATTGACACTGGTTGTCAGGAATTGAATCAATGGCGGGAAATGTTAGAGGGAAAATTGACAGTTGATCGAGGAGATAAGCAGAAAATATTTGAACAAATGGCGGAAGTGAGCGGTCGCGAGGTTAAAATTAGATTTTTAGCTAATGAATTGATGGAGAAATCTTTAGACGAAGCTGTTGAATCTTGGAATGAATGGGTGGAAGGATTGGGACAGCGCCTGCTATCAAAAAGTCATCGCTGGACTTCCGAACACGGACACATCATGAGTCAAGACAAGTTGACTAAAGATTATGCCGATCAATTTCTACGAGACATTACCAAAGAAATTGATGACTGGGGCAATCAAAAAGTACAGTCCATTTTAAAACAAAATATGGGAGTGCTAGACAGCCAAATCGGTGAAGATATTTATGCAATACGGCAAGAATTTCAACAGTTTGACCAGCAACTCAGCACTAGCCTTGTCGCTCAATTCAATAACTTAGCAACAGCAGGTAGCTTAGGCGGAATTGGCAGCAGTGGAAGCAGAATAGCTTCATCAATTGGCGAGATAGAGGATGGTGGGTTTTTTGGGGGTTTGGGAATTGGTGCAGCAGTTGGTGCTGCCTTGCTATTTTTTACAGGACTTGGTTTTATAGGAGTTATTTTGGGTGGCTTAGCTGCTGGTGCTGGTGGCGGTTTGGGCTGGAGTTTTTTAGATGGCGATGCTGTTAAAGCTCAGATTAAGGAAAAAGTTTGCGAGTTAGGCGTTGAGAAATTTGACGAATCTGCAGAGTCTATTTTTGAGAAGGTACAAGAAAGAATTATTGCAGTATTTAACGATCGCACTGAGGCGAATAGCGGTGTGATGTCAAAAGCGATCGCGCTGTGGGAGAATTTATTAGAACAGCAGGAAAAGCGCGATCGCCAAAATCAAGAATACGAAGCCGAAAAGGTTTGGGTGGCTGACAAACGTCGGGAACTTGAACAAGTACAGAATCAAATTGAAACAATCTTAAATCAAAGTGCTGGCTAAATCAATGACTAGAGGGTAAGCGCAAAAAAACCATAGTACCTTGTAGATACTATGGTTTTGTCGCATTGCGTGACAATCAATAGTCCCACCGCCGCGAGTTAAAGTTTTCCCGTTGTCACGCACCCTACGACTGATATCTTGCACAGAGTACGATCGCCCTCAATCAATCAATTCCGCTTCTTCAAAAATCTGTCTACTCGTCAACTCCAAACCAGGCAGCAACTCATCCACAATCGGTGTATTATCCGTATAAACTTGACTTGAACCATCGGGGAAAAAGCTTCTAATTAAAATAGCCGCTGGATCAATCACCCAAACTCGCGGAACGCCCGCCGCCAAATAATCTTTCGCCTTCTCTTCAAGTTCCTGCATCCTTTTACCAGGAGAGATAATCTCAATCACCAGTTCAGGAATTGCGGGACAAGCTTCATTTTGCAGCCAACTTTTCGGCAGAGGCGCATAATAAATATAGGTCAAATCGGGAACAGGAACCCAATCTTTATCCTGACGTTTTAACAAAATTGCCCATTTTGGAAGCACTCGCCCGCGTCCTTTACACCATACACGAATCAGGCGACACAAAGCTCCCTGTAAACAGGAATGAAAAAATTTTGGAGACACTTTCGGAACAGCTTCACCATCTACAAACTCACAATATATATCTCCGTCGGGCAAAGCTAGAAATTCTGCTAAAGTGAGTTTGGTTCCGATGCCTACCATGACTCCCAGCCCTCTCGCTAATTAATTCAAATATCAATTATACAAAATTTCCAAACTTTCCTAGAAGTGCGATCGCCCTTCTCCCTCTATGCCAAAAGTGGAACAGGCGTCCCGCCTGTGAATTTCTGTGAATTTCTGCGCCTCAAAAATCAAAATCCCAATTCCCCAAAAACAATAGCGGGGCCGGCCATCCAGCCGCCCCACCTTCCCCAAAAGCCCCACAACCATTCACTTCAACCAAGCCGGATGAGCCATCAAAGCCGCAAACGGCTGCACTCCTCGCAACTGATTTGACAGCGGCAAATGCCCTCTCGGGGCGCTCAAATCCCAGATAAACTCTTGCGGGTAGCGCGTCCAATTATTCCCCTTCTTCCAGCCAATTAGCGGCCACAATTTATCCCAATTCTTGCCGGAACTCAGCCAAATTTCCCGCTGCACTGAAAAGCCAAATTTACCTTCAGAATGAACTTTCCACAGCGTATTAATTGTTTGTAAATCCGCCACCGGCAAACTCTCAACTTGTGTAAAATACAGCCATTTTCTCTGCAAAGCTGTATCACCCGCCAATTCACAAAGTTTGTCTAAAGTCAAGCGATCGGCTTCTTGAAATTCCTGTAACGCCAATAATTGTTGCAGCGGAGTGTAATCAATGTTAGAGTCCGATCGCAGCGGCACAAGCCCAGTCGGAAAATTCGCTTGCAAAAACTCCCTCGCTCTCGGAGAATTAGCACTGTAAAGAATTTGGTAAGCCTTACCCATTACCGCAGTCGGTGCATCTGACTTGCGCTCTAATAAAAATTCCATCAATACATCCCAACCGGAATCTGCTATTTGTTGTTGCAGCAGTTGCAGTTGAGCTTTTTCCGAACCCGACCTCAACTGAGAGCGGAGTTCGGCTGTATCGGCCGCCGAGTCTAGAGGAGAAGTAGAAATCGAGTCAGTCATGAGAAACTATCAGCTATCAGCTATCAGCTATCAGCGATTAGCTGAAGCCCTGGTTTTCCCCCATTGTACAATGGTACTGGCTCCGATTCACTTCTCTGTACTCGGAGGCCTGCGCGCAACGCCGCCTGGTTTAGCCTATCGCCCCCACCCTCTTCGCCAATGGCAGCAATAGCAAATAAGTCTACCATCTGAATTTTACGATCGATGCCATGTCAAAGAGTTTTTCTTGAACCTAGTCGTCCACGATCGAAACCCATGCAGGGAAGGAAGGCGGAAAAAAGTTTATGTCATATTCCGAGTCTTCCCACTCTTTGACCCAAAGCGGCACGGCGCCGGGGCTAGGAGTTGCAGAAAAGGTGCGTTCTTTGACTTCGATCGAGTGAAATAGCTGTTTTAAAGTATCTCCCCGATCCAAAGCTTCGCTGAGGATGTCGTCCAACTCAGGATCGACCCGTTTGACGCGGTTTTTGTCTTCCTCCAGCCACAGAAGTTTCAAAGACTTCAGATCTCTCGGACTGAGGATGCTCTTGTAGTACACGCGCTTAAGGGTCGCTACGGGCTCCAACGAGCGTTCGATCCGGCGAATTTGCTGAACTCGCAGGTAGTGCCATTCCGCTAAACGCTTGCGTTCCGAAGGCGGGAGGGTTCCCTTCCCGGCTGCGTGTTTGTAGTCGTATTTAATCAAACTGCAAGCCATATTGGCTAGCAGGTGAATCAACTGTTTTTCTTTGGGTGTCGCCTGACGCCGTTCCTGGGTTCGTGTCAATACGCGCTGTCTGCGGGTAGTTTCGAGAGTATTTTCCATTGGGTTTTTACGATATCAAATACGATTGTGCCAGATCCAAATCCCGAACATCAGAAGGTAAGGAAGTTGATAGGCGGGGAAACTCCACCGACAGACTCGCCTTACCTGTTTATTTTCCCATTCACCGTTCTCTGAAACTGATCCCCACCCCCGGGATTAGGTAGACCGATATTGGGATCGAGTTTTAACCGCCTCGATCAGAGGCGGTTGCGACAACAAATGCCACCACAACCACAACCACAACCGCACAAGAGCAAACCACACAAGAGCGCCAATTATTTCCTGCCTTTACCCGTTTTTACCTCTTCTTGGTTTCCATCCTCATCCGTTCCAGTGTAGTTAAAGTCCGGACGACTCTCCCAAGCCGTCAAACTGCTGGCTGATGAATGTTGTGGGGCGATCGCTGAAGCGCTGGCGCTGCCTGCCTGGAAAAAGCCGAAGCCAGCCGAGGCAATTACCCCTAATACTAAGATGCTGTTTTTCATGTTCGATGACCCTGATTTCCCTAGATTGAAACTTTTTGGCTAACCCGATCTGTCAGAAATGGGTTGATGCAATAGCCCACTTGTCTTCTGATAAATCTGCCTGCCATAATCAATTCAGACAGGCACACCCGCTTGCGATCGGAAACGCCGGAAGTGACGTGTTACTAACGTCCACGATCATCCATCAACCCGAATTTTTTGGGTAGTGGAGCGAAAGCCATCAGGGCGTCGATCCATCAGGGAGTTATGCCATCAGGGTGCTAATCCATCGGGTAGTTAAGCCATCAGGGCGCATCTTCTACAATTAGCCACAGCCTTAACTTTTATAGTTGAGTAAGTGGTTAGCCTGGTACTGACAAAGCCTTTAAGAATTAAACTTTTTGTGGATGCATCCTGAAAAGTTTGTTCTTAGGAATCTCCGAACGCGAAAGCCCGGGGAAGGTCAGCAGCATGGAATTCCATGCAATCTAAGTCAACTAAAAAAACGCAGATTAACGATATCTCCCACTCAAGCAGTCCTCAGCAAAACGCTGGGGTTTTTTATTGACAGCCATTCTTCAGCGTTTTTCTCTAGCATCCGTCAGGCGGAGCTGAAGGCAGAAGGTAGACGGCGGTGTGGTTATGAGTTTCCCTGCCAACATCATACCACCGGGTGATCTTTAAAGTATTATTGTAAAAAAATGTGAAAAAAAAGGGCGTTTTAGGGTTCTCAATCCGATCGAGTGAAAATTCATCAATTATGTGAACGAGTGTAAAAAATCAAGTGGCGGGCTACAATTGAGCCGATCGTAGGATTTGGGGCGAACGCTTGCAAAGATACGGTAAAGATTGACAAGAACAAAGCTGAGCTAGTAGACAATAGAGAAAGAGGAACAAAAATTTTCCACGATAGCAAGCTGGCAATAATTCCACTTTGTAACCTTTCGAGCGCACAGCATAGGGGTGTAAATCTTGATGAATTCCCAGATGACAGCAGAACTCAACTCAACGTACCACTATCAAGTCGGAGGATATTTGCCTGCCGGTGCGCCCACCTATGTCAGGCGATCGGCAGACAGCGAGCTCTACGAAGGACTCAAAGCCGGAGACTTCTGCTACGTGTTGAGTTCGCCACAAATGGGCAAGTCCAGCCTGCTAGTGCAAACGGCCAAAAGGTTGCAAGCCGAAGGTACAGTTTTTGCCGCCATCAACTTGAGAAGCATCAGCAGCCCTGATATCTCTCCCCAAAAGTGGTACGCAGGAATCATGTACCGCATGGCAAGCAGTCTACACATCACAAACAGGTTTGATGCCATCAAGTGGTGGAACGATCGCGAACTGTTATCGCCGGTGCAGCGATTGGAGATATTTATCGAAAAAGTTTTGCTCAAGTCACTTCAGCAAAATCTGGTAATTTTCATAGATGATATTGACAGCATCAGCAGCCTAAATTTCAGTACCAGCGATTTTTTTGCTTTGATCCGGGCTTGTTACTCGAAACGGGCAGAGCAACCGGAATACGCTCGCCTGACTTTTGCTGTTATGGGAGTAGCAGCCCCCTCAGAATTGATTCGAGATCCCAGATGTAACCCTTTTAACATTGGGCGGCAGATTCATTTAAGTCGATTCCAACTGCACGAAAGTTTGCCCCTAGCAAAAGGATTGGCTCTCAAAGCTTTTCGCCCCCAAAAAGTGCTCCAAGAAATATTAGCTTGGACGGGCGGGCAACCGTTTCTAACTCAAAAAGTTTGCCACTTGGTACTTGAATACGGGCCTTTTATTGGTCGAAATTCCGAAGCTAAGCAGGTTGAAAAACTGGTAAAACACAGAATTATTAAAAATTGGGAAGAAGAAGACGAACCCCAACATTTGATACCCATACGCGATCGCATTTTCCATAGCCACTGCGACCTCACGCGGCTGTTAACGCTGTACCAGCAAGCTTTGCAACCGCCCCAGCCAAAAAACATCGGGGAATCGCAGGGAGTACCTGCCGATTACTCGGCCGAAAAAATCGAATTGCAACTGTCAGGACTGGTTGTTAAATCTCACGGTAAATTAATAGTTTCCAACCTAATTTATCAGTCAGTTTTTAATCGATTCTGGGTAGAAAAGGAGCTGGGAAAATTGGCTCCGTACCGCTCCGCGCTAGCAGCATGGCTGGCTTCAGACCGCGAAGATGAATCGCTGTTATTGACAGGGGAAAGTTTGCAGTCAGCTTTGGATTGGGCTGCGGACAAACAATTGAGCCAAGAACACTATTGGTTCTTGAATCCCGATCGAACTTTGGGGGAAAAACCGACCGTGGTTGTCGCACAAGTTGCAGACAGCAGCGTAGACACAGATACAGACAGCAGCATCCTCACCCCGCCCTCAGAGAGTGTTCCAATTGGCAGCAACGAACAGAGATTGTACGATCACATCGTCTCCTGCGTGGAAACAGAATCCCCCGCACAGGTGATCGAGCGGTTCCGAAAGCTATTTATCGACGGCATGGGCTATCCCGATCGAGAGATTGAAGCAAGTTTGTATAGTATAGTCTCCGTCAAGCGATCGGATCAGGACTTTAAATATCTCCTCCACCGCTGCTGCTACATCCCGATCAACCGCTGGCAATTGCATTCCCAAAACCAATTCGCGATCGCCAAGTTGGTAGCTTTATTTAAGCAGAATTCTCCCCGATTCGGGATGGAATTTTACATAGTCAAGCGCTTGCAAGAACAAATAAATTTCTTTACTAAGAGTGAAGAATTCCAGACCATAGAGCGCTTAGTAAAAGCCTTAGATAGAGAGGCGGAACAGCAGAAAAAAGATACAGATTCTCCTTTGGGCGAATTGATCTGTCGGTATCCTTATTTGTACGGCCATTCTCTACTGAGCAAGGACAGCATTGAGGAAGACCAACAAACCATCAAACAACTGGCTTTTCAAAGACAGCGGCAATTTGAAACACATTTGTCTCAATATTTGAATTATATGGTTGAGCCGAGAAATACAGAAATAGGAATTGTGCAGCGGGCGCCTAATCCCACACTTTTGAACGATGCAGAACTGCACTTAGCGGTCAGGGAATTTGCGGGAAAAGTAGCAGGCGATCGCAGCTACAAAGAAGCGGCTCAATTTTTCCTAAGAGATTCCCGAAAGACTCCATCTTACGCCTCATTTAAAGTGGATTTATATGAATATTTAATATCGTCGATCGAACCCGAATACGGCGGTCGTCAATTTAATGATCGTTTGTACAAACAAATCAAAAATACATTGCGAGAAAATGACTCGGTGAAATTCAATAATCCATTGTTAGTTCGTACTTGCCACCAGTTGTTCAACTTCTTAGTAGTGGAAAATTCCCAACATCCCAGCCACTACGTTTTTTACGATTTAGTGTATAACCTCGGCGCCAGCCGGACAATGGGTTTACTGATGAAACTTGTACTGCTTTCGGGCAAAGTCAAACCAGAGTTGGAAAAGCGATTTTCTATTTTGTTCAATCACTATGAAGGTAAAGCTTCTAATGAAATTATGTGGTTTGTCAAATCCTTGGAAAATTTCAATGTGGCTTTGGTTGTGAATTTTGGTAAGACGGATTTGTCTTTAGTTAAACAGCATCTTATTTTGAATTAAAAAATTACAAAAGCGCTAGATCAGCGTGATAGCTTAGGATTAATTTAAAAACCTCACGGAAAAAAAATAAAAGCATTGGAAGTCAGAGCAACGATCGACGAAAAAGGTCAATTTATTCTCGATAGACCTTTAACCGCAAAAACTCCGGGTCCCGTGCGAATCCTCGTCCTTTTTCAGGAACCTACAGGTGAAGCTGAAGAAGACCCCGAGGATACTTTATCTGTGAAGCGAAGCTATCCCGAAGGGAATCGCGCAAATATCAGCCTCAACGAAATCCGCAACATCATCGCCGACTTTGATGAAAACGAATAGCGGTGTATTATTAACTCTATGATTAGCTATCTCAAAGGCACAGTCGCCGATATCGCCAAAGGCAGCAACCGCGTCATATTGACTCTGGAAGTCAATCAAATCGGCTATGAAATCCAAATTTTGCCCCGCGTGACCGGTCAATTGCCAGCATCCGGCGAAGTCGCCCAAATTTTTACCCACCAGCAAGTTAAGGAAGACCAAATCGTATTGTACGGTTTTGGCAGCGCGGCAGAACGCGATTTGTTTCGGCAGTTAACGAGTGTTAGCGGTGTCGGTGCTCAACTGGCGATCGCACTTCTGGATACTTTAGGATTACAAGATTTAGTCCAGGCCATCGTCGGCGGTAACACCCGCATCCTTGCCAAAACTCCGGGCGTGGGAACAAAAACCGCAGAACGTCTCGCCCTGGAACTCAAAAGCAAACTCTCGGAATGGCGACAGCAAGCAGGTTTGACAACTTCAGTCGCCGCCGGAGTCCCCCCAGCTATTCAAGAAGAAGTCGAGATGATCCTGCTGGCGATGGGATACACTGCGGCTGAAGTCTTGCAAGCGCTGCAAACCCTTAGTCAAGACAGCACTTTATCCGCCAAAGGTAATGCCGATGATTGGATACGTGAGGCGATCGCCTATTTGAGCCGATAATCCCCTACAACATCCAAAAACAGGGAATAACAACCAAAATTCGGTCGGGCCAACAAACCCATCCCTGGCAAAAATTTTATCGTTATTATGCTTCCCCTGTGATAACATTGGAGATTGTGACAATCGTACAAAAAAAACTAAAATCAATTCATGGCTCTTACACAACAGCGCAAACAAGAAATCATGGGCGACTTCCAAACCCATGAAACCGATACCGGTTCAGCAGATGTCCAAGTCGCCATGCTGACCGATCGCATCACAAAACTCAGCGCCCACCTGAAAATCAACCAAAAAGACTTCGCCTCCCGGCGCGGTTTGATGATGATGATCAGCCGCCGCAAGCGCCTGCTGGCATACATCCAAAGGGAAAATGTCGAGCGCTACAAAGCATTGATTGCCCGTCTAGGGATTCGCGGCTAAACACCAAAGCCAAAATTTGCGACAATATTCTTTAATCTTGGGCAAACACCAAGACTTATTGAAAAATGTTCGAGATTTCAGGTTAGAGATAAAATATGTCCTCCGAACCACCCCGCAAGCGCTTGCCCTTTGAACCGGCAACGAATCGTAAAAAAACGCCTAAAAAGCCCCCAGAACCCCAAGCAAGCGTAGCCTTAGAGTCGGATTCTGCCGACAAGCAGCCGAAAGTTAACAAAACCGGAAAACAGGCGCAATCCATCCCAGAAGTAGTCAGTCAACGCATGATATCTCGCATAGCGGTATTCTGCGGCATACCTACCATATTGGGAATTTGCACATTTTTTGTAAGCTATTTGGTAGTCAGCAAGGGCTTGTTTGATTTGCCCAACACAGCAGTATTGCTGGTAAGCATGGGCTGTTTTGGTCTAGGCGTTCTGGGATTAAGCTACGGAGTCCTCTCGGCTTCCTGGGATGAAGAAATTTCAGGAAGCACTCTGGGGTGGGAAGAATTTAATACCAATTTTGGACGGATGCGAGAAGCGTGGCGCGCCGCGAAGCCAAAAAGTTAGTCATTAGTCATTAGTCATTAGCTAAAAACTAAGCTGTTAACCATTAGCGAGTTTGTATTTGGGGAGGGAACAAGAACCCGCCCCACAACAATGCTAAAAATACTGATATAAATAGATTCTCGATCGCCATTGCATCTATTTTTCTCAGTGCATCAGAGTCATGATCCGTTTCTAGCCCAACTAAAAAGGCAAAAAAAATATGATTATTGTAATGAAAGCCGGCACTCCAGAAGCCGAGATCGATCGACTAGACGAAGACCTCCGCACTAACTGGGGTTTGATACCAGAAAAAATCGTCGGCCGTTACAAAGTTGTTATGGGTTTGGTAGGCGACACCGCCGAGCTCGAACCCATGCAACTGCGCGAATTGAGCACCTGGATTGAAGAAGTGCTGCGCGTGGAAAAACCCTACAAACGCGCTTCTCTGGAGTACCGCCAAGGAGAACCCAGCGAAGTAGCGGTTGCTACTCCTTTAGGAACTGTAATGATCGGCTTGCATCACCCGATCGCGATCGTAGCAGGCCCTTGTTCGGTCGAAAACGAAGAAATGATTGTCGAAACGGCAATGCGCGTCAAAGCTGCTGGAGCTCATTTTCTCCGTGGTGGCGCGTACAAACCGAGAACTTCCCCCTACGCTTTCCAAGGCCACGGCGAGAGTGCTTTGGGATTGCTAGCTGCGGCGCGGGAAGCTAGCGGTTTGGGAATTATCACCGAAGTTATGGATGCGGCCGATTTAAGTGCGATCGTGGAAGTAGCCGACGTGATCCAAGTTGGGGCGAGAAATATGCAGAATTTCTCACTGTTGAAGAAAGTCGGAGCTCAAGACAAACCTGTTTTGCTGAAGCGCGGCATCTCCGCCACCATTGAAGAATGGTTGATGGCTGCTGAGTATATCATGGCTTCTGGCAATCCGAACGTGATTTTGTGCGAGCGCGGAATTCGCGGGTATGACAGGCAATATACACGCAATACGCTAGATTTGTCGGCGGTGCCAGTATTGCGGACTCTGACTCACTTACCGATTATGGTTGACCCAAGTCACGGCACCGGTTGGGCGCAGTTTGTACCGTCAATGGCGTTTGCTTCGATCGCCTCTGGTACTGATTCGCTGATGATTGAAGTGCACCCGAATCCGAAAAAAGCTTTGTCTGACGGGCCACAATCTTTAACACCGGATCAGTTCGACAAGTTGATGGAAGAATTGGCGGTGATTGGTAAAGTCATGGGTCGTTGGCCGCAGCCCGTGCCAGTTTTGGCATAAAAGCAGGCGAAACGCCTAACGTAAAATGCGATCGCGGCAGGGCTGTTTCATTCTCGGGTGCGATCGCCAAAAGTAAAAGCGATCGCCCTATCTGATAAGATTTTTAGCGATCGCTTAACAATCAATATATATGCTGACTCTAATCCCCTTTTGGAAACAAGTCAATTCCCCACGGAAAAAAATTAGGAAAAAGACACCCCTTATCGCTGATATTACTATTAGTTGTTTTGGGACTAATGTTCGGTTATTTTGGATATAAAGATCTAGAAACCTTTGCTAAGTATAACCAAAAACTGATTGTTAAAACTTTTCCTCTAACAATCGACTGAGTCCCATCTTATTCTCAGTAGCTAGACAAAATTAATTACATAGTTTTTTCCAAATTATTTCAGGATTTTTTTCACATATGTAATACCAATTGGGTTTAATAATGGCACAATTATTCAAGCTCCTTGTTGGTTATCGGGATGAGCAAGATGCCTAGAGTCCAATGTCACTGAAAAAGTCTCTATCGCCTAGCCTGTTTACCTTTTAAGATAGAGCGAGGTTCCTGCATTCCGGGATAGGGCTTCGGTGTGTGTTTCAACACCCTAGGTTCGGAACGATCGGCTCGCATCGTGAGTAAATTAGTTGCCACCTGCTCCAACAGCAATTGATGGCATTGTCGCTGTTGGTGTTTTCCTGTAGTTGCCAACAACGTCAATAACTGATTAAACTGCTGTCGAGTTGATTGGGAGGAGAGTTGAAAAGCTGTATGTTCTGACCAAGATACGGCTTGCCACATAATGGTACGTAATAAAGTGTAAGCCAATAAGTGTGTCCAGATATCCTTTCTAACCATTGCCGGAGTTTTAGCTGTTAACATCTCCATTTTCAAAGTTGTTTTAAGATGCCGGAGACTAACTTCAGCAGCAGACCAGCGCCGTCCCTATAACTGAGTTAATTGTTGAACAGTGTAGCGCTGGGCATCCAGTAACGTTATGACTACAATAATACGCTCTTGTCGAAAGCCACGGCGTTGAATTCGCCAGCAGACTTCCCGAACAATGAAATTAGATGGTAATTCCTCAAATTCCTCATTACTCATATGTTTGGGACACTGTTGGGGCTTATTCCAGACTCCTTGATGGTCGCCAATGCCCAACTTCTTACCCCGCCCTTAATATCATGTCCGGTCGATTGACGGCGATAAGGTAGACAGTTAATTAACATTAATGCTCGACAAATCAGAGAGCTAATTGTCACGCTCCTGCTCCTGCCT